>JAGHEK010000103.1 GCA_017889265.1 Romboutsia sp.
CCAACTACTTCCTTAACTTTGTTAAGAACAGCTTCCTTTGTTTCTTCATCAGCATTTGGCTTTACTACGTAAACTAATTCATAATTTTTCATACTTGTCACCTCCCTTTGGACTTTACGGCTCTAATCATAGAGCAGAGAAAGAGATATTAAATCTCATACTAAAACATTTTAACATCTGTTAATTTAATTGTCAATTTCAAATTTTATTATATCTTTTTACAATAAAAGTGTATAAATTTTTATTACTAAGTAAATAATACTACTGTACAGTCCCATAACTTAAATATATTTCATCCTAAACTCCCCAAAAAAGAGAGCTTTTATACTCTAGTGTTGCATTTAACTAATATTTGCAACACTAGTGGTTGTTCTCACTCTTTTTAATAAACTTTTTTATTCTCTTTTGAGCAGTTTCTCTATCTAACATAATAACCCTAGAGCAATTTTTACATTTTAGTTTTATATCCATTCCTACTCTTATAATTTCAAACTCTTTGTTTCCACAAGCATGTTGTTTTCTCATCTCAACAACATCGCCAATATTAATCATAAAACTCACCACCTTAGAAAATCTTTTTGGCTTCTTTTTTATTTCCTTCTAAAACTTGTATATGATATACTCCACTATAATCTAATTCTCTTAAAATCTCTTTGATAGTATCTAAATCTTCTTCTAAAAATCTAATTGAAATCCCACAACTAGCACTTATTTCTCTAGGAGTTGGAAGTGTTGTATGTTTTATATTTTTTTCTTCTAATACTTTATCTGCTCTTATAGAATGATGTGTTGAATTAAATGATATTATATACATAAAAATCTATCCTTTCTTTATAGAGATATCGTTTTATCTGTATTTTTCATAATTTCTAAAATATCATACATATTGCTTACTCTACCAACCTTTAAACTTTCTTTTAAATTATAAAAATCTAAACATGTTCCACATGAAACAATTTCTACCCCAAAATTCTCTAGCTTTTTTAAATTTTCAATAGTATCTTCATTGCTTGTACTTAAATTAACACCTGAATTAACTAAAATTATATATCTAGGATATGGTTTAGTTTCAGTTAAAGTATATACAAAACCTTTCATTAAAATTTTACCTAACTCTATATCCCCTTCACCAATCTTATCTGATGATATAAAAACACAACTATTATCAATATCATTAGATTTTTCTTCTATAATATTTTCTAAAAACTCACCTTTTATTATTTCAATTTCTATAAAACTATCTTCTTCATTCAAAATATTAAATTCTAAGTTCATAGACCTAGACAATTTAATTATATTTTCTTTAGCTATATAATTATCAACAATAACTTTTACCTTTCCACTATTTATACTTTCTATCGCCTTTTTAGTTTCAATAACAGGTTTAGGGCAAGCTAATCCTCTAGCATCTATATTCATAATAAAATCAATTCCTTTTTATATTTTATCTAAACTTTTATATATTCCAATAAGTTCTTTATATATTTCGATTTCCTCAGATTTACCTGAATATAATTTTAGCAAATCATCATACAAATGAAGTAAAACTTTCTTATTATTCAATCTTTTAGCTACATCAATAGCCTTTTGTAAATACTCAATAGCTAAACTATTTTCTTCTTTACATTTATATATTTTAGCATATAATCTTAATATTTTACATTCAAACAACTTATTAGAAGTTTTAATAGCATATATCAACCCTACTTTACATTTAATTTTAGCTAAATCAAAATCTTTTATAGATATATATGATTCAATTATAAGAATCAAACCTTTTTCCATATACTCATCTTTCTCATTCTTTTTTATATCGTATACTTTTTGAGCATATTCTAATACTTTAAGTGGCTGTTCCATTTCATTGAATATTTCAGCTATTATCAAATATACTTTAGCTAATCGATTATCATTTTTATTTTCATCTAATAGATCTATTACATCTTTTAAATATTTTTTAGATTCCTCAAAATTTCCTAAGTTAAATAGATTATTAGCTTTTAAAAGCATAGTATCTATTTCTTGTTTTCTACTCTCTTCTTTATCAATATTTTCTATAATTTCTATATATCTAAATGCTTCACTATAATTTTGACTTTTCATATAGCAAAATGCAAGTTTACTGTATAGTTCTTTTTGAAGTTGTATATCAAATAAATTAGTATTTTCTAATATTTCCTTAGCTAAATTAAACTTTATTATAGCTATATCATACAATTCAGTATTCAAAAATATCTCACCAATAGATATATAACATTCTGAAATATTACACAAATCATTAGCCTTTATAAAAAATTGAAGTGCTTTTTCATAATTTAATATAGCTTGGTTATTTTCATTTATACTAGCATTTATATCCCCAAGCAAAAAATTACATCTTCCATAAAACTCTACTAAATTGTATTCTTCACATATTTCTAAAGCAGTTTTTATACTCGTTTTAGCTTCTTCTATTTTACCTATTTTAAAAAATGCTTCACTTTTATATACTAAAGTCTCTACTATCTTTTTTGACTGCATTTCTTTCGTTTCTAATAAATAATCTATACTGACATCAAGTCTTTCAGATAAATATTCTAATAATTCATAACTTGTATGTGATTTATCTCTTTCTATATGGCTTATCTGTGCAGGAGTTACTCTATCCCCTGCTAATTCTTTCAATGTCATATTTTTTTGTTTTCTAAGTATTTTTATTTTTTCACCTAGACCTAATATACGCATAATATATCTCCCTAAATATAAACTAATTTATTTTTTACCCTATATTTTTTAATAATGATAACATCAAAAATTCATTTACTTAATAAATATACAATAAAAACCATTTTTAAAAAAGTAAAATATGCATACTTTTCATTTTATTTACTACTTAGTCTATATCCAATTTCTCTGTTTTTAAATTTATACACATTATTTATTAATTCTTCATTAGATAAATTCATCTCCGGTATTAAAGCTATTTGATTTCTATCTGGATAATATGTTTCTATTAATTCTTTTTCTATATCATTTTGTAGTTTGTATTTATTTTCATCTATTATATTTATAATGTTATATCCTAATTCTTTAAAAGTCCTCCCAATTAGTATACACCTATGACAATCTGTGGGATTTTTTTCTGAGCACATAAAAGCTATATTGTACCCTTTTTCTACTCCTACTTTTACACGGTTTATTCCAAGTTTAAAATCTTTATCATACTTTACCTTTTCAAAATCAACGTATCCTTCTTTTGTGTATAAAGTTTTTGAAGTTCTCATAGCCCCAAATTCTTTCCCCATATAAATATAATTAATTTTATTAATTTTTAATAATTTTTTTATATTTTCCTTGTTGTATTGAGGACTGTATTTTGAATATGGTATAGACCTAACATCTACTATGCAATTTATTTTATATTTTTTAACTATATTTATAAAATAATTTATTTCATAATTCGAATGACCAATATTGAATAAATCCATATTTTTCTCCATAAAAAATTAGATTATAGAAACTTCTATAACCTAAAACCTTTTTCTATTTTTTTAAGAGCATCAATAACCCTATCTATATCATCTTTAGTATTAAAATATCCAATGCTAAATCTCACAGTTCCCTGCTTAATTGTTCCAACAGTTTTATGAGCCAAAGGAGAACAATGAAGTCCCGACCTCGTAGCTATATCATACTTGCTATCTAATATAAATGTAATCTCACCAGAATCAACATCTGCAATATTAATAGATATAACCGGTACTCTTTTTTTAATATCTTTAGTTCCGTATATCTTTATATCTTTTATTTCATCAAGTCTACTTAACATATACTCACAAAGTTCTTCTTCTTTTCTTCTTATATTATCCATATTATCAAGTATATATTTAACTCCTGCATTAAGTCCTGCTATTGCTGGTGTATTGTGAGTTCCTGATTCATATTTATCCGGCAACATCTGTGGTTGAAATAAATATTCAGATTGACTACCAGTTCCACCTTCTTTTAATGTATCTAAATCTATTCCTTCCTTTATATAAAGAATACCAACTCCTTGAGGTCCTAATAAACTTTTATGTCCTGCAGTTGCTAAAATATCTATGTTCATATTTTTTACATCTATATCATAAACTCCTGCAGTCTGAGAAGCATCTACCAA
>JAGHEK010000019.1 GCA_017889265.1 Romboutsia sp.
AATCTATTTTAAGAGAAGGTCAATATCACTTAAACTTTACTTTGTGCACAAAATCACTTTTATGTTTTAATAAAGTTTTAACGACTGTGAAAACCCGCAGAGCATCCGCCGACAATTCGATAACTCTGAACCTCGTCAACTTAAAAATTTAAGTTCTGGCGCTAAGAGTGAAAATTCACTCTTTATGAAAGCTTTTCTTCTATAATGTTTGCTAAATTTTTAGCTAATTCTTTTATTTGACCTTCATCTTTTCCTTCTAACATAACTCTTACAAGTGGCTCTGTTCCAGAAGGTCTTATTAATATCCTTCCCGAACCATCAAGTATCTTTTCTATTCTTTCTATTTCATCTTTAACTTCTTTAAATTCCATATATCTGTTTTTGTTCTCATTTTTTAACTTAACATTAACAAGAACTTGAGGGTATTTAACCATAACAGATGCTAAAGTAGATAAAGATTTATTTTCTTCTTTAACAGTTTTTGCAAGTATTAAAGAACTAAGTATTCCATCTCCAGTAGTATTATAATCTGTAAATATCATATGTCCAGATTGTTCTCCACCTAAGTTATAATTATTCTTTAACATTTCTTCTAAAACATATCTGTCACCAACAGAAGTAGTTGCTAAATTTATACCATTTTCTTTAGCAGCTATAACAAGTCCTATATTACTCATTACAGTTACTACCAAAGTATTATTGTTTAATTTATTATGTTTTTTAAGATATATAGCACTTAATATCATTATATGGTCACCGTCTACAATAGTTCCATTTTCATCTACTGCTATTAATCTATCTGCATCTCCATCGTATGCAAGACCTATATCTGCTTTTTTAGTTTTTACTAATTCTTGAAGTTTTTCAGGACTTGTAGAACCACATTTATCGTTTATATTATTTCCATTCGGTTCATTATTTATTACAAAAACTTCTGCACCTAATTCTTTAAATACAGTTGGTGCTATTTCATAAGATGCACCATTTGCACAATCTAAAGCTATTTTCATACCAGTAAAATCTACATCTATTATAGATTTTAAATAATCTATGTAATCTCTATTAGGTTCATTTATGTAAATTTTCTTTCCTACATTTTCTTTAATAGGATTATAATCAACTTTATTTATATCATCTATGTACTGTTCTATTTTTAATTCAATTTCATCATCAAGCTTATATCCTTCACTATTAAAAAACTTGATTCCGTTATATTCAACAGGATTATGTGATGCCGATATAACAACCCCACAATCTGCTCCATATTTTTTAGTCAAATAGGCAACCCCTGGAGTAGGCATAATTCCAACGCTAATAACATCACATCCAACAGACATTAGACCAGATATTAAAGCAGCTTCTAGCATATCACCAGATACCCTAGTATCTTTACCTACTATAACCTTAACCTTTTCTTTACCTTCAGTTAAAACATAACCTCCAGCTCTCCCTAATTTATAAGCCAAGTCGCAAGTAAGCTCTAGATTTGCTATCCCTCTTACTCCGTCTGTTCCAAAATATTTTCTCATTAAAATTTCTCCTTCCAAAAAGAAAAAATACTTCCCTAAAATTAGTCATAAAAACATTGTAATATAAATAACAAAAAAGAACAACAAAAAATTTTATTGTTCTTTATTTTCAATGCTTATTGTAATACTTGAAATATCACTTTTTATATTTTCAGGTATAATTAAATTTACGTCTTTATTAGTAATGTTTATTAACTCAGACTCTTTTATTTCTTGTGTTTTTATAGAATTTATATTGTCTAATATACTTTTACTTCCTTTCAAAACTACTTTAGTTTTATTCGGAGTACAAGTTATATTTTTATCGCTATCATTTACTACATTTAATTCTATATCAACAGTTTTTTCAGTAAGCATAACAACTTCTACATCTATATTTTCATTTTCTAATGCTACATTTTCTACAACATTTTTATTCTTATCTAATGGTTTAATTTCTACATTTTGTGTAAAAGTGTTTTGTTCTTGATTTAAAGTAATTTCACCAAATATACTATCTACATTTTCTACAACACTTCTTGGCCCTATAACTTTCATTTTTTCCTGAGCATTTATTTTTTCGAAATCTTCCTTGTTTCCATCTACATTTATAGTAATAGGAACTTCTTTTTCTATTATCTTTTCTAAATTAACAAAAGTTACATTATTCTTGAATTTATAATCTATATCTCTTGATGTGGATGCAGTTAAATAAACTTCATTCTTACCCTCTATTGGATTATTTATATGTCCGTATATTTTTATATCGTTTTTGCCTATATTTTTTATGCTAGATAATTTTCCTGATATATTTAAACTAGCAACTAAATCTTGTTCTGGATATATCATAAGATTTTCATCTTTTATTTCACTCATATTAGTTATCATAACTGGAACATTTTCTAAAATCTTTTTTTCTTCTGGATCTACTATTGCAATAACATAAATCCAAAGCACTATCGCACTCATTAGAGCAATAAGTTTTATTTTCATATTATATTTTAGAATTTCTCTCATCTAAATATCCCACCTTTAAAAAAGCTTTTATCTTGTGGAGCTTTTATTAGATTATTTTTTAATATACTAGCCATTCTATCTTTAGATATATTTCTATATAACTTTCCAGCTTTAGCTATTGATACATCTCCAGTTTCTTCAGATACTACTAAAGATATACAATCAGATACTTCTGATATTCCAATAGCAGCCCTATGTCTCGTACCTAAATCTTTACTCAAATCCTTACTTTGAGTTAATGGAAGAAAACATGCAGCAGCTTTAATTTTATTTTCTCTTATTACTACTGCTCCATCATGAAGTGGAGTATTCGGTATAAATATATTTATAAGTAATTGTCTTGAAATTTCAGAATCAATTATAGTTCCAGTGTTTATAATATCTCCTATTTTTGTTTCTCTTTCCATAATTATAAGTGCACCAATCCTTTGTCTTGACAAAGAATAAAGCGACTCAATTATTTCATCTATAACTTTATTAGAATCTTTTTCAGATAAAGTCTCACTATTTTTGATAAAAAATTTAAACTGAGTTCTACCTATATGTTCAAGCCCGGCTCTTAATTCTGGTTGGAAAATTATTATCGCAGCTATAAGTCCTATATCCAAAGAATGCACTAATATCCAATGTAATGTGTGCAATTTAAAAATATCACTAATTTGTGTAGCTACTAGTAATAAAATAATACCTTTTAGAACCTGACCTGCTCTAGTATCTTTTATAAACATAAATATTCGATAAAATATATATGCAACTATTAATATATCTATAATATCATTAATAGTAATAGTAGAAATTATATCAAAAAAACCTTGTATAAAGGAATTTATATCTGCCAAAATATTCCCTCCTAAAAATTATTATCACAGTATGTATTATACTATATAAAAATAATCATATACAAACTATTTAATATATATTATAAAAAAAAGCCTCATATAATGAGACTTTTTTGAAAATTGGTGAGCGCACAGGGATTCGAACCCCGGACACACGCCTTAGAAGGGCGTTGCTCTATCCAGCTGAGCTATGCACCCATATGGAGCGGGAAACGAGATTCGAACTCGCGACTTTCACCTTGGCAAGGTGACGCTCTACCACTGAACTATTCCCGCAAATAAAAAAAATGGCGGGAGTAACAGGACTCGAACCTGTGACCCAATGATTAACAGTCATTTGCTCTACCAACTGAGCCATACTCCCTTATTTTGGCGACCTGGAAGGGACTCGAACCCTCGACCTCCAGCGTGACAG
>JAGHEK010000104.1 GCA_017889265.1 Romboutsia sp.
TAAGATAAAAAGATTAGTATTTGGTTAAAATTTACAAATACTAATCTCTATAGGGTATTTTTTTGCATAAAACAATTTACTTTATTTGGAAATTGGATTTTAACTAGCACAACAGGTTAATTATTATTTTGTTTAATATATTTATAATATCTTTAAATAATGTAAATTTTTCAGCGATATTTATAATAAGTACAACTTGGATAATATATTTAAACTTCTTTCTAAGAAGAGTCGCTAAAATAAAGAATAAAAAATGGTTAAGTGTTTTATCAAAAATATATGGATTTTTGGTATTTATATTTATAATTTCTTTTATAATAATCGAAGGATTACTAATTTTTAATATCAGTCAATTTAAAGAAGCTAAAGATATCGAAAAAATGGATTATGTACTTGTTTTGGGTGCCGGTCTTGATGGCGAAAAGGTAGGAAATGTATTAAAATCTAGATTAGACCAAGCTATCAAATACTATAAGTTAAATAATAAAACTAATATAATAGTATCTGGTGGACAAGGTAAAGACGAAATTATATCTGAAGCAGAAGCTATGTATAGATATCTAATAGAAAATGGAGTAAATCCCAATCAAATTATAAAGGAAGATAAAGCAACAACAACTTTAGAAAATATAAAATTTAGTAAAGAGATTTTAAAAAATAGAGGAGATGAAGATAAAAAAGTACTTATTGTGACTAATGAATTTCATCTTTATAGAGCTATGATTATCGGTGATATGTTAGGTATTAAAAACGAAGGATTAGCTTCAAAAACTCCAATAAAAATTAGGGTTAACTATATGATAAGAGAGTATACAACTATAATAATTGATGTTTTAAGAACTAGTATATATAAAATTAAAAGCTGTTGAGTTCTAATTTTGTATTTTTTTATAAATCTACATAAAAAATACTTGACTTAAAAATAAAAATATCATATAATATGTCTTGTGCTCAAGAGAGTATATATTTAGATAAAATTCTACAATGCGATCCATTAGCTCAGTCGGTAGAGCACCTGACTTTTAATCAGGGTGTTCCGCGTTCGAGTCGCGGATGGATCACCACGGCCCATTGGTCAAGCGGTTAAGACACCACCCTTTCACGGTGGTAACAGGGGTTCGATTCCCCTATGGGTCACCATTTTGGGACTATAGCTCAGCTGGGAGAGCACTTGCCTTACAAGCAAGGGGTCACAGGTTCGAGCCCTGTTAGTCCCACCATTTATTTTTGGCCTGGTAGTTCAACTGGTTAGAATGCCAGCCTGTCACGCTGGAGGTCGAGGGTTCGAGTCCCTTCCAGGTCGCCAATTCATATAACATCTAAAACTCTTAGATTTTTCTAGGAGTGTTTGCTTTATTAAAAAGTTATCCACATTATCCACAAGCTATGTGTGTATAACTAAAAAGATGCATTCTCTATCTTGAGAGTGCATCTTTTTTATTTTCCCATCTTAAATCTTTCCCTATAAATTTTACCATTTGAAAACCATCAAATATTCTAGAGAAAATTCTTTGTGCATAGTTATCTCCTAACTGCGCAGGAGTTAGATTAGTAGATATTATAGTCTTTTTACCTCCTAAAAATCTTGTATTAATTATATTAAAAAGTTCAGTAGTAGTAAAAGAATTTGTAAACTCTGCTCCTAAATCGTCTATTATCAATAAATCACATTCAAAAATATTTTCATAATTAGTTTTACTTATAGAACCATCTGGATTTTTAAACTTATAATCTTCTATTACTTCAAACATTTTAAATGCCGTTTGATATATAACTACATATCCTCTATCTAAAAGTTCTTTTGCTACACAATTACACATAAAAGTTTTTCCAAGGCCTGTATCACCATAAAAAAGTAAATTCGCTCTATTATCTATATCAAATTCTTTTATAAATTTCTCGCATAAAGAAATTATAGATAGCATATTTTTATAAGTAGAAATGCTTTGACCTTCTTCTACTTCATCAGAAAAAAGATTCATATCTAATGTATGAAAATTTTGTTTTTCTATCATTCTAGAAATATTAGACATTTTATATGCTTCATTTATTATTTGTTGCTTATAACAATTACATTTTTGACCTGTCCCTAAAAATCCAGTATCTTTACATATAGGACATTCATAACGAATTTCTAAATAATTTTCAGGAACTTTATATTTCTTTAGCAGAAACTCTTTTTCTTTTCTTAAGTTCTCCATATCAATTTTACATTTTGATACTATCTTTTCTTTCTCACTAGGGCTTAGTAATATAGCTTTTGTTAAGTAAAGTCCTTGTTTTGAAATTTCTTCTTCTATTTTTTTTATTTTAGGTATCTTAAAGTGTACTTCTTCTATCCTCTTTTCTAAATCTCTTTGAGCTTTATCTCTTTTATATTGATAAGAAAGAAGTATTTCTCTATTTTTTTCTTCTAACATAAATTCACCTACTTAAACTTATTTTTTTGGCTTTCAAATAACATTCTTTCAAGTTCATCTGGGTCATATTTAGAAAATGTTTGGTTTATAATGTGATGTCTAGTTTTAGGTTTTAAGTCTTTTGTTTGAGTTTGTTTATTAGGTGAAAAACTTTTTTTAGAATGATTTTCTTCGTAAGATTTTATTTCTTCTATAGTTCTTAAACTTGCTTTATACCATTTTTCAATAACTGCTTCTATATAAGAAATAGATATCCTAGAGGTATTTTTAGATTTTGAACAAGCATAAAGTATAATATCTAAATCATATCCAAATTTATCAATCCAAGTATCTATTGTATCTTTCTCGGACTTAGTTGGATTTCTATAAAATCCTAGATAATTAAATATTTTTTTATATAATTTGTTTCTCTCATCGTCTTTTAATAAATGATTTTCAATATCTTCAACAGTTTTTAATTTCATTTCATTCCAACTATCTATAATAGTTTTTATATATGAAACAGATTTCACTTCATTATACTTCTTTTTTACATATTCATATCCATAAACTATAATTTCCGAACTAATCCCACTATTTTTTATATTTATAAGTTCTATTTTCTCATTAGAATTTAAGTATCTATTTATTATTCTCTCTATTTTTTTAAACATATTTACAAAGTCTTCTTCTTCAGATGATAAAACTATATTATCTATATTATATTTATTACTTTTAGAAGATATAAAAATATTTTCCATATATATTTTTTTAAGGTCTACAAATTCCACAGGATAATTAAAACTATCCCCTTTTTCTCTATATATCCTTACTATTTTTTTACTCTCCCAAAACTTCCAAGCATCATTTACATCTGATAGTGGTATACCTAATTCTTTTGCAATGTAATTATTATCAATTTTATGAATTTGATTTAACTCACAAGCATATCTATAAGCTAAAAGGTATACCTTAACGTATAATCCGTTCGCCATTGGCATATATATATCTATAAATATATTCGGAATAGTAGTTTCCCCTAAATCCGTATCATTATTCTCTTTAAAAAACATTATATCACCTCACAATTATGCAATTCAAAAATTTGAGCATATTAATTATAACCTAAAAGAGAAAATATTAAAATATCTTAAGGAGGTGCAGGCACAAATACATATCTAGTTATTTTGTGCAAAAAATTGATAATAAACTTTACTAAAAGAAATAGAATTATAGCTTTTATGATAATTTGTATATTTTCATTAAGCTCTGTATTTTTATATAAACAAAACAAAACAGATACTTATGTATTTAATATTAATGAAAATAATAATCTAAATAAATATGTAATAGATGTAGTATTTGATGATGAAAGCAAAAGACTTATGTGTAACCAAGAGATAGAATATGTAAATAATTCTAATATAGAATTAGATAAACTGTATTTTCACATATATCCTAATGCTTTCTCAAAAAAAGAGTTTGCTCCATTTGAAGAAAGTGATATGCAAAGTGCTTATCCTAATGGATTCAACGAAGGATATATAAATATAAAAAAAATATCTAGCAATAATAATAATCTTAAGTACAATATATCCGGAGAAAAAGAAGATATACTAGAAATAGAATTAAACGAAAAAATAAATCCAAAAGAAAAAATATCAATAAATATAGATTATAATGTAAAAATACCTAATTCCGAAGGTAGATTTGGATATAGCGATAACACTGTAAATATAACTAATTGGTTTCCAATAGCTTGTGTTTATGATGAGAATGGTTGGAATACTAGAAGTTATGAAGAAATAGGCGACCCATTTTATAGTGATATAAGTAATTTTTATGTTAATCTAACACTTCCAAAAAAATATGAAATAGGTACTTCTGGAGATATAATATCTGAGGAAACTGATAAAGAACAAACTACATATGAAATAGTTGCCGAAAATATAAGAGATTTTGCTTTCGTATTAAGCGATAAATTCGTTGTTCACAAAGATACATATAACGATATAGAAATAAGTACATATAATTTAAATCAAGATATAGCAAAAGAAGTTACCGAAATATCTAAAACATCTATTGAAATTTTTAGTGAACTATTCGGTCAATATCCATATAAAAATTACTCTGTCGTAGCTAGCGATTTTTTTATAGGCGGAATGGAATATCCTAATATGGTTATGATTGACGAAAGTCTATACAATAAAAAAGATACTTTCTTGTTAGAATACGTAATAGCTCACGAAACCGCTCATCAATGGTGGTACGGTGTCGTTGGAAATAACGAAATAACAGAACCTTGGATAGATGAAGCATTAACAGAATACTCTACTATACTATATTTTGAGAAAAAATATGGAAAAGAATTATCTGAAAAATTAATAGAAAACATGAATATTCAAACTAGAAGCTATAAGGTGGAAAATATATTTAAACCAACTACTGAATATGAAAACTCTATTGAATATAGCTTAAATGTGTATACTAAAGGAGCTTTAGCATTTAATAAAATTCGTGAAAAAATAGGAGATGAATTATTTTTTGATACTCTAAAAAAATACTACGAAACATATATGTATGAAAATGTTAACGGTGCAGAATTCGTAAAAGTATGGAACGATAATGGTGTTGATATAGATAAAATAATAAGTGAACTTAAATAAGACTGTAAATTTATATTTTCAGTCTTATTTTTTTGGTATAATATAAACTAATTAATTAATTTTGAGGTGGTATATGTTAAAATATTGCTCTATCGGAAGTGGTAGTAGTGGTAATTGCCACTATATCGGTTATGAAAATACTAATATATTAATAGATGCAGGCCTTACAGGAAAAAAAATCGAAGACGGTCTTAAAAATATAAATATAAATAATCTTAACGGTATTTTTATAACACACGAACACTCAGACCATATAAAAGGTGTTGGCATACTTTCTAGAAAATACAACATTCCTATATTCGCAAACCTAAAAACTTGGCAAGCTATGAAAGATAAAATCGGAGAAATAGATAAAAAAAATATTATGGTTTTTGAAAATGATAAAACTTACTCTCTAGGAAAAATAATAATACGTCCATTCTCTATTCCTCACGATTCATCTGATGCAGTTGGATATAGTTTCTATGCAAATAACGAAAAAATTTCAATAGCAACAGATATAGGAATGATAACTGATAATATACGTAAAAATTTATATAAATCGAAATTGGTAATTATAGAATCTAACTATGATAAAAATATGCTTATGATGGGACCTTACCCCTATAATCTAAAAAAAAGAGTTTCATCTGAACTTGGTCATTTATCTAATGAAGACTGTGGTAACTTTTGTGTTGAACTTGTAAATAACGGAACCAAAAATATATTATTAGCTCATTTAAGTAAAGAAAATAACTTTCCTGAATTAGCTTACGAAACTACTAAATCTATACTTTTTGAAAATGATATAAAAATAGATAAGAATATTAATTTAGAAGTTTTACCGAGAGAGCAAATATCAGAAATTTATAAATTATAAAGGTGATTTTTATGAATATAAGTATTATTAGTGTTGGAAAAATTAAAGAAAAATATCTAAAACTTGGTATAGAAGAATTCTCAAAAAGATTATCAAAATATTCTAAACTTGAATTTATCGAACTTGACGATGAAAAATGTCCTGAAAACTTAAGCGAAAAAGATATACTTATAGTGAAAGAAAAAGAAGGCAATAAAATTTTATCAAAAATAAAAAATAATAGTTATGTTATAGCTCTTGCTATAGACGGTAAAAATTTATCTTCTGAAGAATTAGCAGAAAAAATAAGCTCTTTAGCAGTTAGTGGTAAAAGTCATATAACCTTTGTAATAGGTGGGTCTTTGGGTCTTTCTGATGATGTTTTAAAAAGAGCCGATTATAAGTTATCTTTTTCTAAGATGACTTTTCCTCATCAGTTGATGAAGCTTATTTTACTTGAGCAAGTTTATAGGGCTTTTAGAATAAATAATAATGAACCGTATCACAAGTAA
>JAGHEK010000020.1 GCA_017889265.1 Romboutsia sp.
ATAGCAGTTAGAAATGGTGATGATAATGGAATAGAAATAGTTAAAAAAGGTAACGAAAAAGTATTAGTAGCAAGACTTGAAGATGCGCTTTTCTTCTATAAGGAAGATACTAAAAAACCTCTTGAAACTTATACTGAAAAATTAAAGAGTGTTGTTTTCCAAGCTAAGCTAGGTACTGTTTACGATAAAACTTTAAGAATAGAAAATTTATCTAGTAGTATTTTAGATTTACTTAATTTAGAAAATGAAAAAGAAGATGCAAAAAGAGCATCAAATCTTTGTAAATCTGATTTAGTGACTAATATGGTTTTTGAATTTACTGAACTGCAAGGTATAATGGGAAGAGAATATGCAAAAGTTAGCGGTGAAAATGACAAAGTATGTGAAGCTATATTTGAGCATTATTTACCTAGATTTGCAGGAGATATACTTCCAAAAACTAATTGTGGAGTGTCTTTATCTATTGCCGATAAATTAGATTCTATATGTGGATTTTTCGCAATAGGAATACAACCAACTGGCTCTCAAGACCCTTATGCCCTAAGACGTCAAGCTCTTGGTATATTAAATATAATAATGGATAAGGGATTAAATATAGATTTAAAAGAATTAGTTAATATTTCTTTAGAAAATTATTCTAATTTAGAATTTAATAAAGAAGAAGTAGCAAACTCAGTAATGGAATTTTTCAAAGAAAGATTAAAGAATTTATTTAAAGATTTAGGAATAAGATATGATGTTATTGAAGCTGTTTTAAGTTCTGAAATAAATGATATAGCAGATATAAAATTAAAGGCTGATAATTTAAATAATTGGTTGGATAAAGATGAACTTGTTGAAATGTTAACTGCATTTAATAGAGTTTCAACGTTAGCAGAGAAAGCTAATTCAACGAATGTTGATGAGTCATTATTAAAAGAAGATGCAGAAAAGAAATTATATGAAGAGTTTGTTAAGGTAGAGAATATGGTTTGTGATTTTGTAAATAAAAAAGAATATACAAAAGCACTTGATGCATTTTCATCACTTAAAAATTCAATAGATAATATGTTTGATAATGTTATGATTATGGATAAAGATGAATCTATAAAAAATAATAGATTATCACTTCTAAATAAAATATATCAAACTATGTTAATGATATGTGATTTATCAAAAATAGTTTATAAATAATTTTTTGTGGATAGAATTATAATTATGGCTATCTAGTCATATTAAAGATTAGAAAGGATTTAAAAAATGGATTACCTATTTACAATTTTTGCGATTTTAATATCAGTTAGCGCAATAGGGATATTTTTTTTATACAAAGTTCGTAACGAAAAAGTAAGAAATTATATTTACTATGGTTTAATTTTTTGGTCGTTACTTGTAGGAGTAATAACTTATACTAGTCTACCTGAAAATTATACTTTCCAAAAACTACTATCCATGATAATTTTACTACCAGCTTTAGTTTCTTTGTTTATAAATAAAAAAAATAGAGAAGTTTCATACAAATTAGCTATTGTATCTTTAATATTAATTATAGTTGATTTAATTATGCCTTAAGTTAAACTTACTGAAAAAATTAGGCGAAAGTTATGGTATTTTTAAAAATCCATTAAAATATAAATCTATAAAAAATAATAGATTATCATTTTTAAATAAAAAATATATCTAAATATATTGATTATATGTGATTTATCAAAAATAGTTTATAAATATAAAAAACTGTATTTAAATTATTAAATACAGTTTTTTTGTGCAAAAAATTTAAGTATTGACATTGACGTTAGGTAATAGATTATGATAATTATTGAAAGGAGAGTAAGTTGGAATATACGATAAATAAAGTAGCTAAAATTTCAGGCGTTAGTACTAGAACTCTAAGATATTATGATGAGATTGGTTTGTTAAAACCTAAAAGAATAAATTCATCGGGGTATAGAATTTATTCTCAAAATGAAATAGACAAACTTCAACAAATATTGTTTTATAAAGAGCTAGATTTACCACTAAATTGTATAAGTGAAATAATGAATAACCGAGATTTTGACTCTAAAAATGCTCTTTATGAACATAAAGAAAATTTATTAAAACGAAAAAATAAAATTGACATTATGCTAAAGACAATAGATAAAACTATAAGATCATTAGAAGGAGAATATGTTATGAATAATAATGAAAAATTTGAATGTTTTAAAGATGGTTTATTAAAGCAAAATGAAGATAAGTATGGAAAAGAGATAAGAGAAAAATATGGGGATGATAAAGTAGATGAAAGTTATAAGATTTTCAAAAATCTATCAAAAGATGAGTTTGAAGAGGTTAAACAAGTTTCAAATAAGCTAAATGAATTATTAAAAGAAGCCATGAAAACTGAAAATTCACAAGGAGATTTAGCTATTGAAGTAGTTAAACTTCATAAAAAATGGTTAAGTTATTTTGGGAATTATACAAATGAAGCACATATAGGTCTTAGTCAAATGTATGTATATGATGATAGATTCAAGAAATATTATGAAAAAAATGCAGGAGAAGGTTCAGCAGAGTTTTTAAGAGATGCAGTAGTTAATTATTATAATAATCTAGATAAATAAATAATGTGATTTATAAATAACTCTAAAAAAGTGAGAAAGAAATTTCTCGCTTTTTTACTAGAAAAATCGATATAAAAATGATATTATCTAATATAGGTACATATCATGTACGGGTGGGAGAGGGTGTTAATAAAAGTAGGAAAGAGGTATGAAAATAAAAAATAATACCACAAAAACAGAGGTATTAGCAGGAGTTACAATTTTTATTGCGAGTATTTACATAATAATGACTAATTCTTTAATACTTTCAGATGCAGGTATTAGTCAAGACTCAGCAATGATTGCAACTATTTTAACTTGTGCATTTTCAACAATTTTAATGGGGATTATATCAGATGCACCACTAATTATAGTACCAGGAATGGGGATTAACTCACTTTTTACTTATACAATAGTAAATTCAATGAATTTGACTTGGCAAGAAGCTTTAGGAGCAGTTTTTATAAGTGGTATAATATTTACTATAATTGCAAGTAGCAAAATTACAAATATTTTGATGAATTCTATTCCTAATAATTTGAAACATTCAATAACTGTTGGAGTCGGATTCATGATATTTTTTATTGGACTTCAAAAGAGTGGAATAGTGGTTTCAAATGAGGCTACACTGGTATCCCTTGGAGATATTTCAAATAAAGAAACTATTTTAAGTATTATAACTCTTTTTATTATAATGATACTGAGTCTGAAAAATATAAAGGGAAGTTTACTTATAAGTATTATTGTAGGAACTGTGTTTAGTTTTATAATGGGAATTAGTAGTTTTTCTGATATTTCTATGAGTTTTGTTGATTTTAATGATTTCAAAGAAGTCTTTTTAGCTATGTCATTTGAAAATATTTTTACTTTTCCATTTATAGTATCTGTATTTTCTATAACAATAGTAATTATATTTGAAAATATGGGACTTTTGTATGGACAATTAGATGCGCTAAATAGTACCGATAAGTTTGATAAATCGTTTAAAACTGCAGGGATATCAAATATTTTAGCAGGAATTATTGGAACTAGTCCAACTATAGTTGCAGCAGAAAACTTTTCTGGGATAGCTTCAGGTGCAAAAGGAAGGATAACTTCTATAACAGCAGGAATATTGTTTTTACTTTCTATATTTTTAATACCGATACTAAAACTAATACCAAATGGAGTTATAAGTGCAGTTTTAATTTATATAGGAATACTAATGATAGAAACTTTTTTTGAAATAACAAATATAGATAAAATAGAAATTATTTCTGTGATATTTATAATAGCATTAATTCCCTTTACTTATAATATAGTTAATGGTATTTCTGTTGGATTTATAGTTTATACTATTTTAAAAGTATTTACTAATTCTTATAAAGAAGTATCGCCTGCGATGTATGTTTTAACAGGACTTTTTATAATTAATTTTATATTAAATATTAGTATGGGAATTATTCATTAATAAATTATATAATTATATAAATTTAATTATATGGTATATAAGGTGGGATTTTTATACCCACCTTTTTTATATAAATTTTATTTATTTTCAATGACTTTATTTTCGGTATTTATTTTTTTATAGGAATCGTATTTTATAGTATTTACACTTTTTATTATAAAATTCATAATATCAGCTAAAAATATTTTTCTATCGTAACTCCCTTTTTGGATATCATATAAACTTTTTTCTAGTTTTCCCGTATAATCAACGTCAAAAAGCTCTTTTATAGGAAATATTTCAACTAAATTTATTCCAAGATCTGTGATGTAGTATGATTTCTTTTTTTTCTTAACGTATCCGACCTGCTCTATTTTCTTTAAAACTTCAGAACGAGTAGCAGAAGTACCTATTGAGTATCCTGATAAAATCGTATCATCATCTACATTTTTTCCACAGTTTTTCATAGCCTTAAGAAGGGTATCTTCTGTATATGATTTTTTAGGTTTAGTTTGTTTAGTAACGGGTTCTATTTTTAAAACATCTACTATTTCATCTAAATCAACAAAAGGCAATATATCGTCTTTTTCTTCTTTATTGTATATTTTTAGATAACCTAATTTTTTTATTACTTTTCCTTTGGTTATGAAAATGTGTTTATCTACATCTGTTTTAATTTCAGTATTTTCAAATTCTGCGGGAGGCATAAAATTTGCCAAAAATCTATCTTTTATAATATCATATACTATTTTTTCATCTTTATTAAGTGATGTAGGTACTATATGAGTAGGTATTATCGCACTATGGCTATCAACTTTTGATGAATCGAACACTCTTTTAGTTTTTGAAAATTTTATATCATTTTCAAAAGGTAATCCTTTTTTTAGTATTTCTAATGTATGAGATACTTTAGAAGTTAAACTTTCTTCAAGGTATGTAGAATCAGTTCTTGGATAAGTTATATATCCTCCTTTTCCTTTCCCTTCGTATAATGATTGGCATATTTTTAAAACCTTATCAGAAGTAAAATCAGAGTATTTAGATGTAACATATCCTTGAAGTAGTGTCAAACTAAAGAGTTTGGGTGCATATTCTTTTGATGATTTCACTTCTTTTTTTATTATTTTTCCTTCTTTAGAATTTATACTATTTATTATTTTATTAACATCTTCTATATTGTCTATTTTGCTTTCTTTTTTGTTAATATATTTTCCTTTGTAGTCTCCGTTTTTAGATTTAAAAGTGCCTTCTATTTCATAGTAAGTTTTTGGTGTGAAATTCTTAATTTCCATATCTCTATCGTAAATAAGTTTTACGGTAGGAAGTATTACACGGCCTATGTTAAGTAGTTTTCCGTTTCCGTATTTTAAAGTGGCAACAGAAGTGAAGTTTATACCTATTAGCCAATCAGTTATTAGCCTTGTATAGCCTGAAGCTTGTAGGTTTCTCATTTCTATATCGTCTTTTAAATTATTCATACCACGAGTTATATCTTCTTTTGTCCATTCGTTTACGAGTATTCTTTTTATAGGCTTTTTATTTTTTGCCATTAAAAAAATTAAAAAAGATATTAATTCACCTTCTCTATCGTTATCTGTTGCATTTATTATATATTCTACATCATCTCTATTTAATAAGCTCTTTATTATATTAAATTGCTTGTTTTTAGAGAGGTCTATTTTAAATTTGAATTTATCCTCAGGTATAAAAGGGAAATTTTCCATTTTCCAATAACCTGAGTATTTTTCATCGTAATCTTTCATATCATATAAAGATACTAGATGACCAACTGCATAAGTAACTATATAATCATTGCCTTCGAAATATCCATCGAATTTTTTTGTAGCACCTAGAAATGAAGATATAGTTTTTGCAACTGAAGGTTTTTCTGCTAGTATAAGTTTCATAAAGCACCGCCTTTCTTTGGTTTATATTAACATAATAAGATTGTTTGTATCAATATATTATGGTTGAATATATAGTCAAACTTGTTATAATATTGATTATGTTGATATATTAAGTAAAATTTTATAAAAAAATGGAGATGATAAATTTGGAAAAGGAACTTCCTTTAAGACCGAGTTCTATACTTATTCTTATGTCAGTTGGAATTATGGCATTTAATTTTGTTGGATTTATAGTAAGTTATGTTTTGTTTAAAGAGTGGAGTGAAAGGTCTTATTATTTTAGCGAGAATGCAAAAAATTTAATGAATTTTAATTTATCATTTGCATTATATACTTTTATATCAGGTATATTAGTATTTTTAATAATAGGGATAATAATAGTACCAGTTTTATCAATTCTTTACTTTATATTTGCTATAAAAGGTATAATAAAATATACTAACGAAATGGATTATGATTATCCACTTACTATAAGATTTATAAAATAAGGGGCTGTTATTACACCCCTTATATTTTTTTGTATATTTTATAGAAATCATCACAAACAAAACCATACCTAAACGCATCTATAAACCACATAAAATCTTTTTTCTTTATACATTTAAATAAAACTAAAAATATAGTATAGAAAAATAAATTGACTAAAACTAATAAAACTAAATTAGTATTTAAACTTAAAAATAAAGCTTTTATTAAAAATCCAGATAAAGAGATACATATTGAAGGAATTACAATCCAATCTATAAATAAAAACTCTAGTTTTGTAACTTTAAGTAGTTTGTTTATACTTAAAATAGAGTTTAGTAAAGTACCTGCAAATAAAACTATTATAAAGCCCTCTATTCCTTTTTTAGGTATTAAATATAATATAAGAAATATTCTAATACTCATATCAATTAAATTAAATTTAAGTGTGTCCATTTGTTTATCTAAAGCGTTTAAACTACCGTCTACTATTCTATCTAAGTACATAAAAGGTATAAGAGGTGCTAAAATTTTCATCATAATACCTACCTGTGAATTATTGTATATTCCTATTCCTAGCTCTTTAGAAAAAATCATAAATAGTCCTGTCGAAAAAATTGCAATAAGTAAAGTAAACTTAAAAACTTTTGATATTATGTAATTAACTCTTGCTTTGTTGTTTAATGCATTAGCCTCTGCTATTTCAGGAATTATAAGTGTAGAAAAGGAAGCTAAAAATATAGAAGGAAAAGCTAGTATAGGAAGTGCCATTCCTTTTATTATACCGAATATTGTAAGAGCCGATGAAGATGACGTACCGAATTTTCTAAGTGCAGTTGGTATTAGTATATCTTCAGCAGTTTTAAGTCCCATCTGTATATATGAACTACAGGCAATAGGAAATGATATTGAAAATATTTTAGGGAAATTATATGTATTATTTCTTGAAACGTTATTTTTTCCTTTTTTCTCAAAAAGAAAAAGGATATAAAAATAAACTGCACAAAAAATATTACCCACAGACATTCCAACACAAATTAAAGCACAAGTATATTCAAGCCCTTTAGGAAGTGAAATACTCATAAAATATATTATGATAAACATCATAGTAAAACTTTCAATCAAATCTCCAGAAATACTTTTTATAACTTTTCTTACACCGTAAAAATATCCGTGAAAACAAGCACCTATACCTATTGACGGCATACAACAAGCCAGTATTTTAAGAGGTATTATAGCTCTTTCATCTTTTATCCATTCATTGCTTATAAATTCTGCACCATAATACATAATAAAAAACATCAAGAGGCTAAAGAAAAAACTATAAACAAATGCATTTTTCATAATTAGTTTTATATTATTAGAATTTGATTTTCCTAGTTCTTCTGCGATAAGTCGTGTAGTTGTAACTCTAATTCCTGATATACAAATAGTTGAGGCCATTAGATAAACACTCATTATCAATTGAAAAAGCCCCATACCTTCTGCACCTATTTTTTTTGATAGATAAACTCTAAAGCCCATATTTATAAATCCTAAACTCATAGTTACTATTGTAAGGATTAAGGCGTTTATTATTAATTTTTTTCTTTTCATATTTAGTCCTTTCGTATATATTTTTTTAAAATATATATGAATGCAATGTTTTATATATTATAAATATTTAATATTACAAAATTCTTTTTATAATACTTGAAACATACAAAATTTATAAGTATAATTTTTATATATATTGTTTTTTATGAAATAATATATATTTTTTTGTAAAAAATACTTTTTTAAGGAGTTTACAATATGATAAAGAAAATAGTTGGAATATCGGCACTTGGTGTTTCTCTTTCTTTCGGAACGGCATTTGCAGATTCTAATGAAGGAGTAGTTAAAGCCGATGTTTTAAATGTAAGGAGTGGGCCTAGTACAGACAATGAAGTTATAGGAAAGCTTTATGAAAATAATACAGTTAAAATACTTGAGAGTTCAAATGGTTGGTATAAAATCCAAAAAAATGATGGACAAACAGGTTGGGTAAGTGGTGAGTATATAACTCTTAAAAGCAATTCTGGTAATGATTCAAGTAGTAATTCAAGTTTTAAAGCTACTGTTACAGCAAGTGTTTTAAATGTTAGAAGTGGACCTAGTACTAACGATATAGTTATTTCTAAAATAAACACAGGGACTGAGGTTGAAGTTTTAGAAGAAAGTAATGGTTGGTATAAAGTAAAACTTAAAAATGGACAAGTAGGTTGGGCAAGTGCTCAGTATCTATCTACTAATTCAATGAGTGATAACCAAGGAAGTAGTAATCAAGATTCTTCAAATGAAGTAAATATATCAAAAACTGGGATAGTAAAAGCAGATGTATTAAATATAAGAAGCAACCTAGGAACTAATAATTCTATAATAGGAAAGTTATATAATGGGGAAAGCATAACAGTTTTATCTGAGCAAAATAATTGGTACAAAATAAAGAAATCTAATGGACAAACAGGTTGGGTAAGTGCTCAGTATATAAGTCTAAATAATGATCAACAAGATTCTTCAAATGAAGCAACTGATGAAAATATTGATAAAGCAGATAAAGTTGTAGCTTTAGCAGAAAAGCAAATCGGTAAGCCTTATGTATGGGGAGCAGAAGGACCAGATAGCTTTGACTGTTCTGGACTTGTTTATTATGTTTATAAAGAAGCAGTAGGTATTAATTTGCCAAGGGTATCAAGAGATCAATATAACGTTGGAACTTATGTTTCCAAAGAAAATTTAAAACCAGGAGATTTGGTTTTTTCGAGTACTAATGATGCAGGAACTATAACTCATGTAGGTATATATGTTGGAGATAATAAGATGATACATTCACCGAATTCTGGTAAGAATGTTGAAAAAGTAGATTTAAGTAATAACTACTGGAAAAATTGTTACGTTGGTGCAAAAAGAGTATTATAAAAGGGATAAATTATTTAAAGTTACATAAAATAAAATAGAAAAATTACTTAGGAGGTAAAATATGGAGTATAATGGATTCATTCTTGAAAGAGAAGAACATATAAAAGATATAAACTCGTTAGCTAAGATATTTATACATAAAAAAACTAAAGCAAAACTTTTATATTTAGCTAATGATGATACTAATAAGGTATTTTCAATAGGGTTTAAAACTCCGCCAAAAGATAGTACAGGAGTTATGCATATATTAGAGCACAGTGTTTTATGTGGTTCTAAAAAATTCCCATCAAAAGAGCCGTTCGTTGAACTTGCTAAAGGTTCTTTAAATACTTTTTTAAATGCGATGACATTTCCTGATAAGACTTTATACCCTATTGCAAGTCAAAATCACAAAGATTTCTTTAACTTAATGGAAGTTTATTTAGATGCAGTTTTTTATCCTAATATCTACTCTAAAAAAGAAATCTTAATGCAAGAAGGTTGGCATTACGATTTAGAAAAAAAGGAAGACGATTTAACTTACAAAGGTGTTGTATATAATGAAATGCAAGGTGCATTTTCATCGCCTGAAGGAATTTTAGCTAGAAAAATTCAAGAAACACTACTTCCTGATACTATATATGCTAATGAATCTGGAGGAGATCCAAAACATATACCGGATTTAACTTATGAACAGTTTATTGAAACTCATAAAAAATATTATCATCCTTCTAATAGCTATATATTCTTATACGGTGATTTAGATATTGATAAAGCACTTTCTTTTATAGATAGTGAGTATTTATCAAATTATGATGAAAAACATATAGAAGAAGAAATAAAAGAACAAGAAAAATATGACTCTATGAAAGAGTTTACTCATTCTTATTCTATATCTGAAGAAGATGATGAAAAAGAAAAAGTATTCTTATCTTTAAACTATGTAACTGGAAAAACTACCGATGAAGAAGTTTATACTGATTTAAGTTTACTTGAATTCATACTTCTTGGGATGAATTCATCACCTCTAAAAAAGGCTTTACTTGACTCTGAAATATGTAAAGATGTATTTGGAAGTTTTGATTCAGGGATACTTCAACCGATATTCAGTATAATAATAAAAGGTAGTGAAGAAAAATATAAAGAACAGTTTAAACAAGTAATAGAAACTACTTTAAAAGATTTAGTTAAAAATGGTATAGATAAGAAATTAATAGAAGGTTGTATAAATGCTTTTGAATTTAGATTAAGAGAGGCAGATACAGTAACGTATAGTTTATAAAAAATATAAACTATTACTGCGTATGTAGAGAAATCTGCATAGGACACCACTTTAAAACCAGTAAATCCTAAAGCTCTACTACCACAATAAAGGATAGAATCAGAAACCTTTATGAAGGTGAGAAATCATAACAAGTGTAGAGATGGCATAAGGTTAAATCCTAAGTGCTAATACAATGGAAATTTGGTCGCCAAGCCTAGAAATAGGAAGGTCAAACGACTAGACCGAGAGGTCGTAAAGCCCTAAGCGATTGAGGGAAGAAATGGGTGGCTCTTAACAGGTAAAGCTGAAGATGAAGAAATAGTCTTTGCACGTTCTGAAAGGAAGTGGCTATTATCGTGAGAGAAATAGCGTCTACAAAGTAGCGATTGTAGGCAAAAGGTATAAACTCTATAAAAAATATAAATACTTTATAAATTTTATAGGCTTAATCTTGTAAATATATTATATTATTTATAGGAGGTGGTCTTAATGAAAAAATATTCGATAGGTCAATTTGCTAAAAAAATTAATAAAACACAACAAACACTTCGTAATTGTGATAAAAGTGGAAAACTAAAGCTATGATTAAGGCAATTAAAGTCAGATTATATCCTACTAGATATCAAGAAGAATTAATGTTTAAAAGTGCTGGCGTTGCAAGATTTTCTTATAACTGGGGATTAGCATTTCTTAATAATTATTATAAAGAAAACAATAGATCATTATCCATAAATGAATTAAGAAAAGAATTTACAAAATTAAGAAATGATATCGAATATTTTTGGTTAAAAGAAGTATCATCAGAAATACCACAACAAGCACTTAAAGATTTAGGAGAATCATTCAAGAAATTTTTTAGAAAAGAATCTGCTTATCCTAAGTTCAAGAAAAAAGGTAAATGTGAAACTTCATTCTTTCATCTTAACAACAAGTTTGTAGTAGAAAATAATAAAATCAAACTTGAAAAAATAGGCTATGTAAAAATGAAAGATGAAGGAAGACTTCCAGTTGGTAACTATAAAAAAGATAAGATAAAAGTGTTAAATCCAAGAATAAAGCATAACGGTAAATTTTGGTACTTATCATTAGCATTAGAAGTTGAAGATAAAACAAAAGAAGAACTTATTAATGTAAGTGTTGGAGTAGACTTAGGTATAAAGGATTTAGCCATAGTTAGCAATATAGATAAACCTTTTAAAAACATTAATGAATCTAAAGAGGTAAAGAGATTAAATAAGAAACTTAAAAGGCTACAAAGACAAGTTTCAAGAAAATATGATATGTTAAAAAGTGAAACTTACTTTAAGAAAGGTGAAAAACTTACTAAGACTCAAAATATCATAAAAATTGAAAATAAAATAAAACTTATTCATAAAAGAATTGCGGATATTAGATTAAATTATATTCATCAAACTACTAATACAATAGTGAAAACCAAGCCTTGTAGAGTAGTAGTTGAAGATTTAAACTTAAGAGGTTTAATGAAGAATAAGCACCTATCTAAAGCCATTTCAGAACAATGTTTGAATAAATTTATAACTATACTTGAATATAAATGCAAATGGAATGGAATTGAGTTTGTCAAAGCAGATAGATTCTTTCCTAGCTCTAAAATGTGTTCTTGCTGTGGAACTATCAAGAAAGATTTGAAGTTAAAAGATAGGACTTATATATGTCCAAAGTGTAATCTTGTAATTGATAGAGATAAAAATGCAAGTATTAATTTAGCAAATTATCAATTAGCATAGAAAATCAAATATCAAGATTATGCTAATATGTAGACATTGACGAGGTCGAATTTAAGCCTTTGGACTGCTATACCAACTAAAGTAGATATTCTAAGTAATTTCAAAATAGGGCAGGATGAAAAAGGAAGTAAATCTATGAAATTTATAAAGTATTTATAAAGAATTATAGAGTTTATACGTCAGGAGGATATCCAAAAGGTTTAGTATATTATATGAACGCTATGGATAGTTGGTTATATGGAGGAGACCCTCTTGTAAATATAAAATATGAAGATAGAATAGAGTTTTTAAAGAAATCTATAAATACTAACCATTTTGAAAAATTAATTGAAAAGTATTTATTAAATAATACACACTGTTCTCTATTAATTTTAAAACCTGAAAAGGGACTTTCTAATAAACAGGATTTAGTAGAGCTTAAAGATAAATTACAAAAATACAAAGAAAGTTTAACTGATGAAGAATTAGAAAATATAGTTAATGAAACTAATAATCTAATAAAAATACAAAGCACTCCAGATAAAGAAGAAGATTTAGAAAAAATACCACTTCTTAATTTAGACGATATTGAAAAAGAAGTAGAAAAATTTGATGTAAAAGAAGTTAAATTAAACGATATAAACATATTGCAGTATGAAACTTTTACTAGCAATATATCTTATCTTACTTTAGCTTTCGATGCAAAATGCATAAAAGAAGAGGATTTGCCTTATTATAGTTTATTTACTACACTTCTTGGAAAGTTAAATACTAAAAACTATGATTATAAAGAATTGGCTAATGAAATTCTTATAAATATGGGAGATTTATACTTTAAAAATCAATCATATACACTTGAAAAGGACTTTAACAAATACGAAACTTTATTAGAAGTTGAAACTAAGTTTATGAACTATAAGACTGAAAAGTCATTAGAGATTATATCTGAGATAATAGAAAATACTTTATTTGATGATAATAAGAGAATAAAAGAAATACTGAGACAATTGATATCTAGAATTGAAATGGTATTTATGCAATCAGGACATAAGATAGGTGTAGCTAGAGTGTCTTCTTATTTTTCTCCTAGTTCTTATTATACTGAAAAAATATCAGGGTACGATTTTTATATGTTCTTGAAGGATTTAGATAATAATTTCGATGAGAAAATAGATTTTGCAAAAGAAAGATTTGAAGTTATAAGAAAAGATATATTTAATAAAAATAATCTAAAAGTATTCTTAACAGGACAAGAAAAAGAGCTAGAGCCTTTAAAGAAAAACATAAACAAAGTATATGATGTTCTTAATTCTTGTGAAGTTAAGAAGTATGAATATTCATTTACAGAAGAAGCTAAAAATGAAGGGCTTATGATACCTTCTAACGTTTTATACGTTGCTAAAGGATATAATTTTAAAGAGTTAGGATATGATTATAAAGGTAGTATGTTAGTTCTAAAAACTATCTTGGGTTATGAATACTTATGGAATAGAGTAAGAGTTCAAGGTGGAGCTTATGGAGCCATGAGTTCTATGTCTAGAGGTGGAGCTATGGTGTTCGTATCTTATAGAGACCCTAATTTAATTCAAACTTTAAATGCTTATGATGAATGTTATAAATTCTTAGAAGATATTAAAATATCACAAAGAGAAATGACAAAATATATAATAGGTACTATGAGTATTTTGGATACACCACTTAATGCATCTTCAAAAGGAGCTAAAGTATTTGGTATGTATATAAAAGGGCTTACTAATGAAGATTTACAAAAAGAAAGAACTGAAGTTTTAGAAACTAAAATTGAAGATATAAAATCATTCGCTAAAATTGTTAAAGAAGTTATGGAAAAAGATTTCTTAGTTGTAGTTGGTGATGATAAGAAAATAAAAGAAAATAAAGGTATATTTAATAATTTAGTTAATGTTCTTAATTAAAAAATGGATTTAGTAATTTTTGTGAGGTGAAATTATATGGAAAAGGAATATTTTTGCCCAAGATGCAAAAATAAACTAGATGTTTTAGAATCTTGAGGGAGTATTAGTTATTATTGCACGGAGTGTAATATGTTGATTTCAAGAAAACAAATCTTGACTAAAGAAGAAGTTGAAGAATTAAAAAATACTGATAAAAAATAATACTCTATATACTAAGCATACATTTGCGTATGCTTTTTTGTATGTCATAAAAATAAATTGTATTTAGAAAATTAAGTGCTATTAAATGATAATTGAAATATATAAATTATATGGTGTATAATTATACTATATGATTTAAGAGGTGATTTTTTGTATAGAATAGGTATTGATATAGGTGGAATGAGTATTAAAGCAGGTATAGTAAAAGACGGAGAGATAATTTCCACAAAGACTAAAGTTACTAGAATAGATGGTGTTTTAGATACATTAATTGATGATTTAAGTGATTTAATAAATGGAATTCTAAATGAAAATGGTATAGAAATAGATAAAGTTGAAAAAATAGGAGTAGGTTTTCCAGGGGTTGTAACTAATAAAGGTTATGTGACTTGTGTTAATTTAAAACTTATAAATCAACCAGTTTTAGATAAATTAAATGATAAGTTTAAAAATATAAAAGTATCAATAGCTAATGATGCTAACGTTGCTGCACTGGCTGAGTATAGACACGGAAGTATGAAAGGTTTTGAAAGTGGAGTTATGATAACTTTAGGAACTGGTGTTGGTGGTGGAGTAGTCATAAATGATAGATTGATATCAGGAGCTAATGGTATAGGTGCAGAGTTAGGTCATTTGATAATAGGTGAAAATTATTACGACTGTAATTGTGGAAACAATGGTTGTTTTGAAACTTTTTGTTCGGCAACTGCTATAATTAATTATGCTAAAAAATTGATTGAGGAAAATAAAGATTGTAAATTATATCAAGTTTGTGAAGGTAATTTAGATAACTTAACTGCTAAGATGGTATTTGATTTATATAAAGAAAAAGACGAAATATCTGTTGAAGTGATAAATAGGTTTAAAAAATATCTAGCAATAGGGATAGCTAATATAGTTAATTTTATTGATCCAGATGTTGTGTCTATTGGTGGAGGGGTTTCAAATGCTAGTAATATAATACTTGATAATTTATCTGATGAAGTTAAGAAACATCTACCTTTTAAAGAAAGCAATATATGTGATATAGTTATAGCGAAATTTAAAAATGATGCAGGAATACTTGGTGCATCTGAATTATAGATAGCTTATTGGCTATCTTTTTTCATGAAAAACTATTAAATGGTATAAAAAAAATAAATTTACAAAAAATATATTTATTATAACTGATGTAACTAAAAACTATAAAAAAGATATGTCAACTTGTTGATTTATATCAATATAAGTAGTATAATGTTAGGTATAATTAGAGAGTTGGATTTGAGGTTGGTGAAGTAAATGATAGATACTCATTGTCATATATTACCTGTAGATGATGGGGCTAAAGACATGGAAGAATCTATAAAAATGGCACGAGTAGCTCAAAAAGATGGAATTAAAAAAATTATAAATACTACTCATTTTAATCCAGAATTTGAGTATCCAAAAGGCAAAATATTATTAGACAAAATATCAGAGCTTAATGATATTTTGAAAAAAGAAAATATCGATATAGAAGTTTTTCCGGGTAATGAACTTTATTATAATGAGGCTTTAATAAAGGATATAGAAAAAAATAATATAGAGTTTTATACATTAAATAATAGCAAGTATATACTTCTTGAGTTTTCACCTTCTAGATTTCCGAAAAAATTAGAAGAGGTGGTATATGAATTTTCTATAAAAGGTTATAAAGTGGTTTTAGCTCACGTTGAAAGATATAAAGAATTACAAGAAGAACCTGAAATTATAGATAAAGCTATACAAGAAGGGGCATATATACAGGTTAATGTATCTAGTGTATTAAAGAAAGGGCCTAAGACAGTAAATTCTTTGTGCGAAAAATTATTAAAAGAAGGAAAGGTCCATATCGTAGCTAGTGATGCACATGGTTTTGATAAGAGAAGACCTATGCTAAAGGATGGCTATGAATATATAAAAAATGAATACGGAGAAGAAAATGCTAAAATACTTTTTATAAAAAATCCTAGTAATATATTAGAAGATGAAGAACTTTTGGATATGGAAGAAGTTAAGAAAAAGAGTTTTTTAGCAAGGTTGTTTAGTAAAAGGAGCAATTAATTAATGAAAAATGCAAGCAAAAATGAAGTTAAGATAGCTTTGATATCTATAATAGGTGCTGGTATTATCACTGCAGGTTTCGTTATTTCTCAAGGAAATATAAAATCTAAAAATGATAATTATGTATCTAATATAAAAGAAGAGGTACAACAAGAAGAGCCTACTGAATTAACTTATAAAGTTGTTAATGAAGATTTAGAAAAATATACAGTAGTTGTTGATAAAGAATTAGAAAACGAAGAATTAAACGATTTAGTAAAAAAAGTTTTGACAGGAAATCCAAATGTAGAAGACTATTTTGAGATTTATATATTTACTAATGAAGAAAATGCTAAAAATTTTGATGGAAAAAAAGAAAATATAGAAACTAGAGTAACTATTTTACCTGATAATAGATTTAAATTAGAAAGTTACCGTAATATGGTAGAATAATATAAAAAGGAGAAAAATATGGAAGAAACTATTGATTTAAGAGAATATTTAGCCATAATAAAGAAAAAAGCTTGGATAATAGCTGCTATAACTGCAGTTACTACTTTTGTTAGTGCATTTTTAAGTTTTTTCGTATTAAGTCCAGTATATGAAGCTAAAACTACTCTTATAGTAAATACTGATCAAAAAAATGATGATACTATAACTGGAGATGAGTTTAGTGTTACTCAAAGATTAGCAGTAACTTATGGAGAGATAATAAAATCTAGAACTGTTTTAGAACCTGTTATAGAAAAATTAGGGCTTGATATAAGTTATGAGGCTTTATCTAAAATGGTAACTGTATCACCAGTTAAAGATACTCAGATTATAAATATAAGTGTTCAAGATACTAATCCTCTAAAAGCCAAGGATATAGCAAACTCTATTCCTGAAGTGTTTACTAAGGAAGTAAAGAGAATAACTAAGGCAAATAGCGTTGAGGTTATAGATAAAGCAGTTGAACCCTTATCACCTATAAAGCCTAATAAATTAATGAACGTTTTAATAGCATTTGTGCTAGGAATTATGATAGGATTATTCGTTGTATTTTTAATAGAATATATGGATAACAAAATGAAAACTCCTCAAGATGTTGAGAAACACCTTGATTTACCGATATTAGGTGTTATACCGAAAGAAAAGATGTAGGAGGTAAAAATGAAAAAGATAATAACTATACAAGATCCAAAATCTCCTATAGCAGAAGCGTATAGAGGGATAAGAACTAATATAGAATTTTCTAATGTAGATAAAGAAATGAAAGTTATATGTATAACTAGTTCTCAACAAAATGAAGGTAAAAGTACTATAATAGCTAATATAGCAGTTAGTTTCGCTAATTTGGGAAAAAAAGTGCTTTTAATGGAAGGTGACCTTAGAAACCCGAGTGTTCATAGAATGTTTGGAGTGAGTAATTCCGTTGGTCTTACTGATGTTTTGCTTGGTAATAAAGGTATACTTGATTGTATCAATATAACTGATAAGGTTAAAAATATTCATATTTTAACTTGTGGTGCAGTTCCTCCGAATCCTTCTGAAATGTTGTCTTCCATGAAGATGAGAAAGATAGTAGATGAGCTAAAAGAATATTATGATTATATATTTATAGATGCTCCTCCAATTGGTATAATAACTGATGCTGGTATAATATCTACTTTTTCTGATGGTTGTATATTTG
>JAGHEK010000001.1 GCA_017889265.1 Romboutsia sp.
AGAGTTATCGAATTGTCGGCGGATGCTCTGCGGGTTTTCACAGTCGTTAAAACTTTATTAAAACATAAAAGTGATTTTGTGCACAAAGTAAAGTTTAAGTGATATTGACCTTCTCTTAAAATAGATTATTTTTAGGAGGAATTTTAGGAATGTGTGGTATAGTTGGATATTTAGGAAATAAAAAAGCAACAGAAGTTTTAGTTGAAGGACTTTCAAAACTTGAATACAGAGGTTATGATTCGGCTGGTGTTGCTGTTAATACAGGAGATGAACTTTCAATTAGAAAATTCAAAGGTAGACTTGCTGTTTTATCTGATGATTTAGAAAAATCTCCAATACAAGGAACTTTAGGTATAGGTCATACTAGATGGGCAACTCACGGTGAGCCTTCTGATGTGAATTCACATCCTCATTTTAATAAGGATAAATCAATAGCAGTTGTTCATAATGGAATAATAGAAAATTATATGGAATTAAAAGAAGAATTACAAAAAGAAGGTTATGAGTTTTTATCTCAAACTGATACAGAAGTAATTGCTCATTTAGTAGATAAATATTATGAAGGTAATTTATTTGATGCAGTTTATAATGCTACTAAAAAATTAAGAGGGGCTTATGCAATAGGTGCTATTTGCAAAGATAATAATAATGAATTAGTAGCAGTAAGAAAAGATTCTCCACTTATAGTTGGTCTTGGAGAAGGCGAAAACTTTATAGCATCAGATATACCTGCAATACTTAAATATACTAAAAATGTTTATTTCTTAGAAAATGGAGAGTTTGTTCATATACAAAATGATACTGTAACTGTATTAGATGAAAATAGAAATGTTGTTAAAAAAGAAATTAATGAAATTACTTGGGACGTTGAATCTGCTTCAAAAGGTGGATATGAACACTTTATGTTAAAAGAAATATATGAACAACCAAATGGTGTAAAAGAAACTTTAGTTAGAAGATTAGATGAAAACGGCGATATAAAATTAGATGATATAAAAATGACTAAAAAAGACTTAGAAAAAATAAATAAAGTGTATATAATAGCTTGTGGAACTGCTTATCATGCAGGATTAGTAGGTAAATATGCTATAGAGAAATTTGCTAAAATACCTGTAACTTGCGATATAGCATCAGAATTTAGATATAATGATCCATTTGTTGATGAAAATACTTTAGTTATACTAGTTAGCCAATCAGGAGAAACTGCAGATACATTAGCATCTCTTAGATATGCAAAAGATAAAGGTGCTAGAATAATGTCTGTAACTAATGTTGTTGGTTCTTCAATAGCAAGAGAATCTGATGATGTGTTTTATACTTGGGCAGGACCTGAGGTGTCTGTTGCATCAACTAAGGCTTATACTACTCAATTAGTATCTTTTTATATGATAGCTTTAGATTTTGCTATTAAAAAAGGAAGCATAACTAAAGAGTACTATCACGAAATGATAGAAAAATTAAAACAGATGCCAGAGAAAGTAACTAAAGCCTTAGAACAAGAAAATTATATAAAAGAAGATATTGCTAAATCAATAAAAGATAAAGATAATGCATTCTATCTAGGTAGAGGATTAGATTATTCTATTGCTATGGAAGGTGCATTAAAGATAAAAGAAATATCTTATATACATGCAGAAGCATTTGCAGCAGGTGAATTAAAGCATGGAACAATAGCACTTATTGAAAAAGGAATACCAGTAATAGCAATAGCTACACAAGATAGTTTATTTGAAAAAATGGTTTCTAGTATGGAAGAAGTAAGAGCTAGAGGGGCTTATGTAATAGCAGTAGCTAAAGAAAAAAATAAAGAAGTTGAAAAATCAGCAGACAAAGTTATATATATACCTGATGTTGACGATATATTATCTAGTATATTAACAGTACTTCCTTTACAACTTTTATCATACTATGCAGCGATTGAAAGAGGTTGTGATGTTGATAAACCTAGAAATTTAGCGAAGTCAGTAACTGTTGAATAAAATAGAGTTTTTAAAACTCTATTTTTTTTGAAAACATAAAAAATGTTTACAATTTAACATATACAGTTGACATATTAACTAATTAGGTATATAAAATATATAGTAAATTATAATGGGATTATTATGATTTAAATTGATTATGTAATATTACAATATGTTTTAAAATATATGATTAAATTAAGGAGATAAAAATGGCAAAAATTCTAGTTAAAAAAAGTCAGCCACTAAAAGGTCATGTTAAGATAGATGGAGCAAAAAATTCTGTACTTCCTATAATTGCAGCAACGTTACTTGCTAAGGATAAATCTGTTTTAAAAGGAGTTCCTAATTTAAAAGATGTACACGTTATATCTGATTTAATTAAATATTTAGGTGCAGAGGTTGAATATAAAGACAATATTTTAACTATAGATGCTACTAACATAAAAACTTGTGAAGCACCATATGAACTTGTTAGTAAAATGAGAGCATCATTTTTGATAATGGGTCCATTACTTGCTAGATTCAATACTACAAAAATATCTATGCCAGGGGGATGTGCTATTGGAACTAGACCAATAGATTTGCATTTAAAAGGATTTAAATCTTTAGGTGCGAAAATAGATATGGAGCACGGTTTTGTTGAAGCTACAACTGAAAAATTAGTTGGAACTAAGTTATATTTAGATTTTCCTTCAGTTGGTGCAACTGAAAATATAATGATGGCAGCAACTTTAGCAGAAGGAACTACTATTATAGAAAATGCAGCAGAAGAACCAGAAATAGTTGATTTAGCTAATTTCTTAAATGAAATGGGTGCTAATATAAAAGGGGCAGGAACTAATACTATAAGAATAAAGGGTGTTAAAAAGTTAAAAGGTGCAGAGCATAATATAATTCCAGATAGAATAGAGGCGGCGACATATATGGTTGCAGCAGCTATAACAAAAGGGGATATAACTATTGAGAATGTTATTATGGATCATTTAAAACCAGTTGTTGCTAAATTAAAAGAAGCTGGTTGTGAAGTAGAAGAAATGGAAAACTCAGTAAGAGTAATAGGTCCAGAAGTTATACAACCTATAGATATAAAGACTCTACCTCATCCAGGTTTCCCAACAGATGTACAATCTCAATTTATGGCTATGCTTACTGTATCTAGTGGCACTAGCACTGTAATTGAAACTGTATTTGAAAACAGATTTATGCACGTTGCAGAGTTTAATAGAATGGGTGCAGATATAAAAATTGAGGGAAGAAGTGCAATAGTAAAAGGTGTTAATAAACTTCATGGAGCAAATGTTAATGCAACAGATTTAAGAGCAGGTGCATCTCTTATTTTATGTGGATTGATAGCAGAAGGGGAAACTTTAATAGGGGATATATATCATATTCAAAGAGGATATGTTGATATAGACAAAAAGATTTCGGCATTAGGTGGAAATATACAAATTATAGAATAAAATAAGTAATAAATTTAATAGGGTTATTCATATACTTTTATAAAGCAAAGGAGGAAAAGATATGAATAGCCCTTTAAAAGTTTTAGGATTAGTTTTATTTGGAACTATTTTAACTCCAATCATAATAAGTATAATTTCATATTGGGGAGTTGATATCGATGAAAAAACTTATGAAAATAACGAAAAACAGATTATAAATTATGAAACAGTAAATAAGAATTCGCCAGAAATAGTAGTTTATAATCATAAAACTGATAAAAATGAAAATATTGATATAGAAAAATATTTATATGGTGTTTTAGCAGGTGAAATGCCAACTAATTTTGATATAGAAGCATTAAAAGCTCAGGCAATAGCAGCTAGAAGTTATGTATTACATAAACAAGAAAATGGGCCTAATAATAAGCATGAGAAAGCAGTAGTTTGTACTGACCATACTCATTGCCAAGAATATAAAAGTTATGAAGAATTAAAAGAAATAAAAGGTGAGGACTGGATTAAAAATGATTATGAAAAGATAAAAAAAGCCGTAGATGAAACTAAAGGACAAGTTATAACTTATGATGATAAGGTGATACTTCCTTTATATTTTTCAACATCATCTGGTAAGACGGAAAATAGTGAGGAGGTTTTTTCTGGAGAAACTCCGTATTTAAGATCTGTTGAAAGCCCTTATGATGACGAATCACCTAAATATGTATCGCAACTTATAATAAATAAAGATGATTTTATAAATAAACTAAAAAATAGCTTTGATGATATAATAATTTCAAATGTGAATAATGATGTAAAAATATTGTCAAGGAGTGAAGGTGGTTCAGTAAACCAAATAAAAGTTGGAAATAAAGAGCTAAAAGGTAGAGATATTAGGAGTATATTTAACTTAAACTCTTCTAATTTTGATATAACTATGAATGAAAATGAAATAGTATTTGATGTGAAGGGGTTTGGTCATGGTGTAGGTATGAGTCAATGGGGAGCAAATGGAATGGCTAAGGAAGGATATCTATACTATGAGATATTATCACATTATTATACAGGTATAAAAATAAAAGATTTATATTAATAAATTTAATATGAAATTGTATAAAATTACTATATAAAGCTAAGAATACAAGTAAATATACTTTGGAGGTACTTGTATGAAAAAACTGTTAGAAAAAGATGGTTTTTACTTAGCTTTATTTGCATCTGTTTTTTTAGTAGCAGTAGGTGGAATATTATTCACAAAAAATAGTGTGGATAAAATAGCAAATAACGACTTATTAGTAGATGAAAAAGAAGAAAGTGAAGTTCACCTAATCGAAAACGATGAAGAAAAAACAGTTGCTACATCTACTGAATCTAAAGAAAATTTAGAAACTGCACAAGCAAAAAAACAACCAGAATCTAAACTACATTTTCTAGGAAATGTTGTAACTAGAGGATATTCTGAAACAGAACCTAGTTACTCTAAAACTTTAGATGTTTGGGAAATACATAAGGGAATAGACGTTAGTGCAAAACAAGGAAGTGAAGTAAAATCATTATTAAACGGTAAAGTAGTAGATATATTTAATGACAAAGAACATGGAATGTCGGTTAAAGTACAAAGTGAAGATGATATTTTAGTTGTATATTCTAATTTAGCAGAGAATATAAGTGTTAAAAAGAACCAAGAAGTCAAAGAAGGAGATTTACTAGGTGTTGTAGGAAAAACAACATTTATAGAAAGTGAAGAAGAATCTCACGTACACGTTGAAGCATTTAAAGGCAAAGAAGCAATAGACCCTATGAGTTTAATAAAATAGTTTTTTGATATAACAGGTTTTAAGCCTGTTATATTTTTTTGGAAATTTTCATATATTGGAATAAGGATAATAAATTAGGGGGACAATATATGAAAATACATATAGAGGAAAGAGCTATAATTGTTGCTAAATATATAATAGATAAAAATTCTACAGTAAGACAAACAGCAAAACGTTTTGGAGTTAGTAAAAGTACTATACATAAAGATATAACAGAGAGATTAGAAGAAATAAATCCAACACTTTTTGTTGAAGTTAAAAATGTGCTTGAAAAAAATAAATCAGAAAGACATATAAGAGGTGGAATGGCAACAAAATTAAAGTATAAAAAGCATTATGAATATCAATTAGAAAAAGATATACTATAATCCTACGTTTTTTGAAATTCTTTCAATTTTTTAAAATATAGATTTTATATTTTTTTATATTTACATTAATAATTGCTTAATTTAAAATATATTTTGAAGAAATTTTTGTTATTTTATCGAAATTTATATTTAGGAGATGAGAGAATGTCAAGAGCTGATATTGGTATAGACTTAGGAACATCTAATGTTATAGTATATATTAGCGATAAGGGTATAGTTTTAGATGAGCCGTCTGTTATTGCAGTTGATGCAAGAACTAATAATATTATATCAGTTGGAAAAGATGCTAGAAAAATGCTAGGTAAAACACCTAAAAATATAAAAGTTATAAGACCTATAAGAAAAGGAATTATAGCAGATTATGCTATGGCTGAAACGATGTTAAAATACTTTATAAATAAAGTTATAGAAAAAAAGGGGATAGGAATATTTTTGATGCCTAGGATAATGGTGTGTGTACCTTCTGGTCTTACTGCAATTGAAAAAAAAGCAGTAGAAGAAGCTACTAGACAAGCAGGTGCAAGAGAAGTATACATTATAGAAGAACCAATAGCTGCTGCAGTTGGGGCAGGAATAGATATCTCAGAAGCCACTGGAAGTATGATCATAGATATAGGAGGAGGAACTACTGATATAGCAGTAATATCACTTGGAGGTACGGTGATTAGCGAATCTATAAAAGTTGCTGGTGATAAATTTGATGAAGATATCTTAAAATATATAAAAGCTAAATATAATTTAGTGATAGGGGATAGGACTGCTGAAAAAGTAAAGTTAGAAATAGCTAATGTTTATGAAGATGAAGAAAAGTCGATTATTATAAGAGGAGTTGATATAATAACTAGACTACCAAAAGCAATAAAAATCAATTGTTATGAAACTAAAGAAGCATTAGAAGAAAGTGTAAATCAAATAATAGAGTTATCTAATAGAGTTTTAGGAAAAACACCACCTGAATTAATAGCCGACATAGCTGAAAAAGGAATAATTATGACTGGAGGAGGTTGTTTACTTAAAGGTCTAGCAAAAAGAATTGAAGATAAATTAGGTATAGAAGTAAAAATAGCAGATAATCCCACTATTTGTGTAGCAAAAGGAACTGGAGAAACTTTAAATTCGTTAGACATACTTGAAAATGCAACTGGAAAAATAAGATAGTAAAAAATCTCGCAAACTTATTTTTAGTGCGAGATTTTTTATTTATGTTGCCATTAAAATAGAAAGAGATATGATTTCTGATAATTCTAAAATAAAACTTAATCTTATATTGTTAAACGAGAATTTATTATTTTCATCTATTTTATCTATTATTCCGACAATAGAATAATTTCCTATTTGAGGAAGTTTCTTACCTACTCCTTTACCTGGTAATATAGGGCCTTCTCTTATTTGTATAATTCCTATATTATTTTTTGTGCCAAGACAAGCATCTATTGCTAGAAAATTTCCTTTAGGGTGATTTGATTTGATATTTTCAATAGATTCATATATATTTAAGGCGTGAATAGGATTATCTAAAGTACCATAAACTGGATATTTGAAGTCGCTGTTTTTTAGCATAGTTCCGACTAAAGGACCAAGAGCATCTCCGATTGCTCTATCAGTTCCAATACAAACGACTACTGTATTTTCATCGATTATATTTTTTAAAGTAGAACTTAAAATTTCAACTACATTATTTTTTTTATAATTAACTTTTGATAAATACATATAAATCCCCCTTTGTATAAATTATATGAATTATTTATTTAAAAAATGATAATGTTGAATTTTATGTTTTCAAAATCATAAAAAATATTGACATATATTACATATGTAGATATAATAAATATTGACATATATTACATATGTAGATATAATAAATATTGACATATATTACATATGTAGATATTTTTTAATTAAAAATTTAATAAATCTTGATTACCTTATCAAGAGTGGCGGAGGGATAGGCCCTATGAAGCCCGGCAACCACCCTAATTAGGGAAAAGGTGCTAAATCCTACAAGATTTTATATATCTTGAAAGATGAGGTTAGTTTAATTAGTGAATAATTGACGCCTTTTCTTTTTAAGAATAGGCGTTTTTTGATATATAAAACTAACCAGTTTATATTTTTAGGAGGGAATATTTTATGGGTAGACATTTATTTACATCAGAATCAGTTACAGAGGGGCATCCAGATAAAATTTGTGATCAAATATCTGATGCAATACTTGATGAATTATTGAGAAAGGACCCTCAATCTAGGGTTGCCTGTGAAACTACGGTTACAACAGGACTTGTTTTAGTTGCAGGTGAGATAAGTACAAATACTTATGTTGATATACCTAAACTAGTTAGAAAAACTATAAAAGAAATAGGATATGATAGAGCTAAATATGGATTTGACTGTGATACCTGTGCTGTTATAACATCTATTGATGAACAATCACAAGATATTGCAATGGGAGTAGATGAAGCTTTAGAAAATAGACAAGGTCAAAATGTTGAAGATGAAATAGAAAAAGTTGGAGCAGGAGACCAAGGTATAATGTTTGGTTTTGCTTGTGATGAAACTGAAGAATTAATGCCACTTCCAATATCTTTAGCACATAAATTAGCAAGAAGATTAACAGAAGTTAGAAAAAAAGAAATATTACCGTATTTAAGACCAGATGGAAAAACTCAAGTAACTGTTGAATATGATGAAAATACGCCAGTTAGAATTCATACTGTATTAATATCAACTCAACACTCTGAAGATATTGATAATGAAACTATAAGAAAAGATTTAATAGAACATGTAATAAAACATGTTATACCACAAAATCTTATAGATGAAGAAACTATAATATATATAAATCCAACAGGAAGATTCGTAATAGGTGGTCCACAAGGGGATACAGGACTTACAGGAAGAAAAATAATTATAGATACTTATGGAGGATATTCAAGACACGGAGGAGGGGCTTTCTCTGGAAAAGATCCTACTAAAGTTGATAGATCTGCTGCATATGCTGCAAGATATGTTGCAAAAAATATAGTAAAAGCAGGACTTGCTAGTAAATGCGAAATAGAGCTTGCTTATGCAATAGGTGTAGCAAAACCACTTTCTATATTCGTAGATACTTTCGGAACTGGTAAGGTATCTGATGATAAATTAGTAGAGCTTATAAACAAATATTTTGATTTAAGACCAGGAGCTATAATTAGAGATTTAGATTTAAGAAGACCTATATATAAAGATGTTGCTGCTTATGGTCATTTTGGAAGATGTGATTTAGACCTTCCTTGGGAAAGAACTGATAAAGCAGATTTATTAAGAAATGAACTATAAATATTGTTAATAAATTAACTTTAAAAAACAGTATTGCAAAATTTCTGTATATTGTATACAATATAAATATATAATAAATATATTGTATGGAGTGAGCTTTATGAAAAAGAGAAATAAAGATAGAAGAAATATACTTAAATCATTAAAGGATTTATCAGATTTTTTATTAGTAAATGAAAGAATTAATAGCCAAAGATGTGTTGCTAAGGATATAGATACAACAAAAACAATAATAGATAAGAAGACTAAATAGATGGTATACTTTTATATCATCTATTTTTTTATAAAAATTTTTAATTATTAAATACTAAAAACGTATACTAGAAGGTGTTTTTAGTATTTGTGATAAAATATTGAATATAATGCTTAATATGTGTTATATTAAAATTTGTTATACAAAAAATTGGAGGGAGTTTTATGAAAAATAAAGAATCATTTTTAATGGGTGCCTTTATACTTGGTGTATCGGGTATAATAATAAAAATGATGGGAGCATTTTTTAGAATACCTCTAGGTAATTTTATAGGTGCTGAGGGTATGGCTTATTATCAAGCGGCATATCCTGTATATACATTATTTTTGACCCTTGCAACGGCAGGATTTCCTACTGCACTTGCAAAATTGGTCTCTGAAAAGAATGCAATAGGTGATTATAAAGGTGCGAATAAGATATTTAAAGTTTCTTATACTACTTTATTTTTAACTGGTTTGGTTGCATTTAGTATATTCTTTTTCGGAGCAGAGTACATAGTAGTAAATATAATGAATAATGAAGGTGCATATTATGCAATGCTTGCCATAGCACCAGCTTTACTGTTTGTACCTGTAATGTCTGCTTATAGAGGATATTTTCAAGGTAGACAAGAAATGAGTAAGATTGCTATTTCTCAAATAGGGGAGCAGTTTTTCAGAGTTATACTTGGTATAGGTTTAGCTTATTACTTAATGCAAGGATATGGACCTAAACTTGGAGCAGCAGGTGCTATATTTGGTGCTACAATTGGGGCAGTTTTTTCTATATCATATCTAGTGTTTGCTTATTTAAAAGGTTCAAAACAAAGAAAAATAGATATTAAAAAAAGCCAACATTTCAAAGATGAAAGTATTGGAGCAATATTAAAAAAGTTATTAGTAGTTGCTATTCCGATAACTATCGGAGCATCTGTTATGCCTTTAGTAAATCTTATAGATAATATATTAGTTATAAATAGACTTGAAGTTGCAGGATTTACACACGAAGAAGCACTTAAGATGTTTGGGCAATTAACTGGTATGGCTATGGCGATAGTTAATTTACCTTCTGTTTTAACTGTGGCTATGAGTATGAGTTTGGTTCCTGCTATTTCAGAATCTTATGCTGTTGGAAATAAACAAAAGGCAAGAATTGATACTCAAAGTGCTATAAAAGTTACGTTACTTATGGTATTACCAGCAGGATTTGGTATAGCATCTTTAGCAACTCCTATAATGGCTTTACTTTATCCTAATGAACCTTCTAGTATAGGAACTATACTTTTATTTTTAACACCTTGTGTTATATTCTTGGGTCTTATGCAAACTATGAATGGTATACTTCAAGGAATGGGGAAACCTATGATACCAGTTATTGCACTTTTAGTGGGAATGGGATCTAAGGTAATTATAAGTTATACACTTACTGCTATGCCAGAGATAAATATATTAGGTTCTGCAATAGGAACTGTTTCGGCATATCTAATAGCAGTTATATTTGAGCTTATGTATTTAGTAAATATAATGAAAATAAAGTTTCCTATAAAAGAGTTTTTTATAAAACCACTTATAACTGTTTTAACTATGTTTTTTGTAGTTAAATTAAGCTATTATGGTATATCTTTAGTACTTGGTGGAAAAATAGCAACAGTTTTATCTATATTAGTTGGAGCTACAGTTTATGGAGTAGTTATTATATTAATAGGTGGAATTAAAAAAGAAGAAGTACTTACTATGCCAAAAGGAGAAAAAATATATAAGATACTTAGAAAGTTAAATCTTATGAAATAAAGGTGAATTATGGCAAGAATTAGCATTGTAGGATTAGGACCGGGAGAATATTCTCTTATAAGTCAAGGAGCATTAGATGCTTTAAAAAACAATAATAATATTTATCTTAGAACTGAAAAACATCCTGTTGTTGAAAAGTTAAAAAAAGATATACAATATAAAAGTTTTGATTATATTTATGATAGAGAAGAAAGTTTTGATGATGTTTATAACAATATATCAAAGTATATAGTAGATTTAGCAAAAGAAAAGGATATAGTTTATGCAGTTCCAGGTCATCCTAGAGTTGCAGAAAAAACTGTTGGAATAATAGAAGATTTGGCTAAAGAATTTGATATAGAAGTTGAAACTATTCCTTCTATGAGTTTTGTTGATGTTATGTTTGATTATTTAAAAATAGACCCTTCAACAGGATTTAAACTTTTAGATGCCTTTGAAATTGAAAATTCTTATATAGATACAGATACTTCTATGATAATAACTCAAATTTATGATAATTTTATAGCGTCTAATGTTAAATTAAAACTACTTGAGTATTATGATTATGATAAAGAAGTTTGTATAGTGAATGGAGCAGGTATAAAAGGATTTGAAAGTAAGAAATATTTACCTTTATATGAACTTGATAGACATGAAAATAAGTTTGGTTATTTAACTAGCTTGTACATACCAAAAAGTACTAAAAAATCATATGATAATATAGAAGATTTAAAAAGTATCATGGCAAAATTAAGAAGTGAAGAAGGGTGTGAGTGGGATAGAAAACAAACTCACGAAAGTCTAAAAAAATTCTTGATAGAAGAAGCTTATGAACTTTGCCAAGCAATAGAAAATGATGATATCGATGAAATGATAGAGGAATTAGGAGATGTGTTACTACAAGTAATATTCCATTGTCAAATAGGTTATGAACAAGGGTATTTTGATTTAAAAGATGTAATAAAATCTATATGCGAAAAACTTATTAATAGACATCCTCACGTTTTTTCAGATGAAAAAATAGATATAGACAAATTTGAAAAAGTGTGGGAAGATATAAAAAAAGAAGAAAAAAATGAAACGAGAGTTTATGAATCTTTAGAAAGAATACCTAAAAGTTTACCGGCTCTTATTAAAGCAAATAAAATTCAAAAAAAATCTGCTTTAGTAGGATTTGATTGGGATAATGTAGAAGACATTTTCAAAAAAATAAATGAAGAATATCAAGAATTACTTGACGAATGCAAACAAGGCGATATAAAATACATAAAGAAAGAATTAGGTGATTTAATATTTTCAGTAGTAAATCTTGCTAGATTCTTAGAAATAGACCCAGAAGAAGCATTAAATATTACTAATAATAAATTTATAAGAAGATTTAAATTTATGGAAGAAAGTGCATATAGTAAAAATATTGATTTTGAAAGTATGGATATTTCTGATAAAGAAAGGCTTTGGCAAGAAGCTAAAAAGTATGAATAATGCTTACTAAAGGTATTTAAAAACAAGCATAGAATTTATATTTTAATATATTCTACAATATATTTTTAATTAGGAGGTTGTCATGAACAAATCAGATTTAGTATCAAAAATGGCAGAAAAAAGTGGATTAACTAAAAAAGATGCTCAAAAAGCTTTAGATTCATTTATGGCTTGTGTGGAAGAAGCATTAATAGAAGGAGATAAAGTTCAATTAGTAGGATTTGGAACTTTCGAAACAAGAGAAAGAGCAGCAAGACAAGGTAGAAATCCTAAAAACCCAGATCAAATAATAGAAATAGCTGCTTCAAAAGCTCCTGTATTTAAAGCAGGGAAATCATTCAAAGAAGCAGTAAATACAAAATCTAAATAATTAGATTTATAAAAGAGAGGTAAGCCCTCTCCTTTTTATTATATAAATTTTTTTAGAAAGGAAAGATTATGAGATTAGATAAATTTTTAAAGGTATCTAGAATAATAAAAAGAAGAACAGTAGCAAAAGAGGCTTGTGATAAAGGTATAGTCACTATAAATGGAAAAGTTGCTAAATCATCATCAGAAGTTAATATTGGAGATATATTAGAAATAAAATTCGGTGAGAAAATAATGAAAGTAAAAATAAACGAGATAAAAGAACATGTTTTAAAAAATGATGCAAAAGAAATGTATGAGATAATAGAATAAAATTTATACTCCATTAGTATATTTAGATATAAGAGTTTAAATATCAAATGGAGGGGAATTTATGGAACATAGCATTACTCTAAAAGAAAGGTCTGTTTTAGTGGTATCTGGGATAGAACATATTTATTCTTTTAATGATAAGAAAGTGGAAGTTAAAACTTGTCTAGGCGATATGACCGTAGAGGGTGAAAACTTGGATATGGGAAAGCTTAGTATAGGAGATAATATAATAGATATCAAAGGAAATATAAGCGCTATTTATTATTCAAAAAGTAAAAAATCAAAAGAGAGTATAGTAAAAAGGATATTTAAATGATTTTATTTGCTCAAGATATAATACCTTTTTATGGGACTATGTATGCTGGACTTATAATAGGTTTTTTATTTGATTTTAATAGAGTAATAAAGAAAAATTTTAATGTTTTAAGATATTTTAAATTCATATTCGATACTATTTTTTGGATTTTAGTAACTATAATAAGTTTTATGGTGATAAATAAATTAGATTCTTTTGATTTAAGATATTATCATTTTATAGCATTATTTATTGGATTTTTAGTTTACTTAAATACTGTAAGTAAATTTATTTTTAAGATTTTAGATTTTTTTATTTCTACAATAAAAAATATAATCCTTGCTCTATTTAAATACATATTTAAATTTTCACAAGCTTTATATTATGTAGTTATATATAATATTCATTTTTTTGTTGATTTTATATTTTTAATCTCTAGAGTACTTTTTATAAAAAGGAAAAGAAAAGGTATACGTAGAACTAAAAAAAGGGTGTAAATATGAATATTTTAAAAAAATTTAAAGTTCAATTTGTGGTGTTATTATGTTTTATACTTTTTATAGTATGTACTCTTTTTAGCAATTTCATTTTTCAACTTACTAAAATAAAAGAATATAAAGAAGAAATAGCTACTTTAAAAAAAGATATAGAAAATATTGATAATACTATAAAAAATACAAAACAAGCCGAAAATGATAACACTTTAGAAAGTATAGCAAGAGAAAGACTTAATATGGTAAAATCTAATGAGATAGTTTATATTGATATAAAAAAGAGATGAAACAATCTCTTTTTTTGTTGTAAGGAGGATTTTGTTGTGAAAGTAGGTTGTATAGATATAGGAACTAATTCTATGAGACTTTTATTAGCTAATTATAAAGATGATAATATAACAGATAGAAAAAAGTATGTAAACTCTACAAGAATAGGTCAAGGTGTTGATGATAAAGGTTTTATAAAAGATAGCGCTATGAAAATTAACATAGATGCACTTAAGGAATACAAAAAAATATGTGATGAAAATAATTGTGACAAAGTATTTTGTATAGGGACTTCTGCACTAAGAGATGCTAAAAATTCAGATGAATTTATATATTTAGCTAAAAAAGAAGCTAATATAGATGTTGAAATAATAACTGGCGAAGATGAAGCTTATCTAGGGTTTAATGGCGTTTTACAAGGTATAAAAGAAAAAGAAAATATATTAGTTATAGATATAGGTGGGGGTTCTACTGAATTTATATTTGGTGATGAATGTAATATAAAGTTTTCCAAAAGTGAAGATATAGGGGCTGTTAGAATGACTGAGAGATTTTTAAATGGTTCGCTTTCTAAAGATTTAGAAATTATTGAAATGGATAAGTATATAAACGAAAAAATTGATGAAACTGTAAAGACTATAAAAAAATACAATATAAATAAAGTAATAGGTATAGGTGGAACCGCTACTTCTATATCTGCAATTAATCAAGAATTAGAAGTTTATTCTATGGAAAAAATACATAATAGTATAATTACTTTAGACGAGGTAAAAAAAATTCTACATAAAATTAAGAATATGACATTAAATGATAAAAAAAGAGTTAAAGGATTACAGGAAAAAAGAGCGGATATTATAGTGGCTGGTGTAGAAATATTATATATTATAATGAAAAATTTAGAAATTGATAGTATAACGGTAAGTGAATACGATAATTTAGAAGGTTTAGTGCATAAAAAAATGGGAAAAATGTCTTAATATTTTTGGGTATTCAAACTTAATCTGACAAAAAAAATTCCTTTCTTTTGTTATAATTCGGTTATTAAAATGAAAGAGGGGGATTTTTATGGAAAAGGGGAGTGTAATTAGAAGTAATAATTTAAAAATATTAAACGATTTTAGATATATAAATATATCGAAATATATAGATTTAAAATTAATTATTTCGTCTGTAATAGGATTTTTACTTAGTAGATCGATGATAATTTCTAGTATATCTCCTTTAGGTATAGCATTTTTTGTTGGAAATTTAAGTACTTATAAATATAAGGTATTAGTATTTTTAAGTTGTATATTAGGAACTTTATTTTCTCAAAATACTTCATCAAATATTATAAGATATATAGCTTGTCTTAGTATTATTATGCTAGCTAGTTTAACTATAAAAGATACTAAGTCTAATTATAAATTAGCTTTACTAGGTGTTTTTGCTATGTTACCAGTATCTTTGGTTCAGATGTTTTTTTCAGATGTATATATTTATGATATTTTTGTATATATTTTAGAGATTTTAATACTTTTTATATCTACATATATATTTAGTTTTGGAATAGATATGATAATTAATCATAAAAGTAAAGTTTCTGTTAGAGTAGAAGAAACTATTGCAGTTAGTTTTATAATTATTTTTAGTATTATGGGAATGGATAATATAGAGTTTTTAGGATTTTCATTAAGAGGAATTTTATCTACTTTCGTTATACTTATTTCTTGTATAGTTGGAGGTTCTTCTATTGGTTCGGTATCTGGTGTTATAGTCGGTGTTTCGTTTATGCTAAATAATATTAATTTAGCATTATATATGGCTATATACTCTTTAGCAGGTTTAATAGGTGGAACTTTTTATAAGGTAAATAGATTTTTATGTGTTATATCTTATGCTTTAACTTGGACTAGTATGTATCTTTATATTTATGGGGTTAATTATAATTTATATGATATAAGAGATATGATATTATCTAGTTTACTTGTTTTATTAATTCCTAAAAGTATTTTCAAGAAATTAGATAGTTTAGCAAAATTAAATATATCATCTAATGATGTTGTTGATGATTATATAAAAAGAAATAAAGAGCTTGTAAGTAGCAAACTTATTAATATTTGTAAAGCTTACGAAGAATTAGCAGATACATTCGATAAGGTTAGAGAAAGAGAAAAAGTAATAGATAACAGAGATGTTGCAAGTGTAATAGATATGATACATAATGATGAGTGCAAGAATTGTTCTATGAGAAGAAAATGTTGGGATGTTAAGTTTAATTATACGTATACACTTATGTGTGATATACTAGAAAAATTAGAAAATAGCGGAGAGATAACTATAAATTCAATAGGTGAAAATTTTAAAAAAGAGTGTTTAAAACCAGAACAAATAGTAAAGATTGCAAATTATTATTATAAATTATTCGTTCTTGATTATAACTGGAGTTTGAAATTATCTGAAAGTAGAAAATTAGTAGCAAATCAGATAAGAAGTATATCAAAAAGTATTGAAAATATAACTGATGATTTCAGAGATGGTATAAGTATTAATATAGAAAAAGAAAAAGAAATATATGATGAATTACAAAGAAATAATATCAATGCAAATAAAGTTACATATAACGTTAATAACGGTGAAGTTGAAATAAGCATAGAAAAATCTACTTGTTCTAATCATACTTTATGTGATGATAAAATAACAAATGTATTATCTGAATATGTTGGAGAACAGCTATGTGCACAAAAAATAGGATGCCATTCTTATAGTGGAAATTGCAAGATTAATTTTAGAAAAGCACAAAAATATAGAGCTATAACTCAAGTAGCTAAAATGTCTAGAGATGGTCATATACTTTGTGGAGATAATTATACTTATATGGATATTTCTGATGGTAAATATATGATGGCTATAAGTGATGGTATGGGAAAAGGTAAAAAAGCTTATGAAGAATCTTATGTAACCATAGATATATTAGAAAAAATGATGGATTCAGAAATTGATGATAATATAGTAATAAATACTATAAATAATATGCTTTTATTAAAATCATCTACTGAGGAGATGTTTTCTACTATTGATTTAGGAATAATTGACTTAAAAAGAGGCGTGCTTGAAACTATTAAAATGGGTGCTTGTTCAACTTATATAATAAGAGATAAAGACAATGTTGATTTAATATCTTCTGCATCGTTACCTGTTGGTATTTTATCAGATATAAAGCTTGATAGAAAAAATGTAAAAATAGAAGATGGAAATTATATAATTATGGTTTCTGATGGAATAATAGATGCAGGTAAAAATAAGAATATGGGAGATAATTGGCTTATATATTTTCTAAAAAATATAAAAAGCACTAACCCAAATGAAATAGCAAACAAAATATTAGACAAGGCTTTAGAAATACAAGATGGAAATGTTGAAGATGATATGACAGTTCTTGTTACTAAAATATGTAGTTAAATATTAAATAAAGATATAATACTTGAATATTATCTATTAAAAAAAGTAAACCTAAGGTTAGGATAAATTACTGAAAGGATGAATTTTTATGGATAAAAAGAGAATTATATCTTTATTTTTGTTTACAACTATTTTATCTGTTTCATTTTATGAGTATGAAAATGATTATGAACAATCTGAAGAAGTATTTTTTATAGATGAAAATAATCAAACAGAAAGTTCTAATAAAAATGTTAATACTAGTACATATTGGAAATTAGAAGATTTATATACTAGTGATAGTGAATGGGAAAAAGACTTAAATAAATTTAAAAAAGATACTAATGAATTAAAAAATTATATAGGAAAAGTTACTAATTCTAAAACACATCTTAACTTTGCTCTTGATATAAACGAAAAACTTAATAAAAAATTAGAGAAACTTTATGGATATGTAAAATTAAAGCAAGATATTAATAAAAATGATTATAAATATTTAGATATGAAAAATAAGATTTCAAATTATTATAATGAATATTCAAAAGTTTGTTCAGATTTAGAACTTGAGATACTTAAATTATCAGATAGTGATTATAAAAAAATTATTTCTGATACTAAAATCAAAAAAAATTATGGAATGTATTTAGAAAATATAAGAAAAAATAAAAAATATTATTTAGATGAAAAAATGGAAGAACTTCTTTACGATACTTCAAAAATAACTTCTCTTCCTTCTGAAGCTTATGACTTATTTAAAAATATGGACAAAAAAAGTAATATAACTTCATCAGAATACAAAACTATAATGGAAAGTGGGAATAGAGAAGCTAGAAAAAATGCTTACCAATCTGAAATGATATCTTATAACGATAATATAAATACTATTTCGGCACTTCTTATTGGCCAAGTTAAAAATAATGTATTTTATTCATCTCAAAGAGGTTATAAATCTTCTTTGGATATGTATTTGACTAATGATAATATAGATACGAAAGTATATGATAAACTTATTGAAACTGTCAATAAAAATTTAGATTCACTTCATAAATATACTACACTTAGAAAAAATAAACTTAATTTAGATAAAGTTCATTCGTATGATTTGGCGGTACCTATGGTTGAGAGTGTAGATAATGATATTAATTATGAAAAAGCTAAAACTATAATTTATTCTTCTTTGTCTTCTTTAGGTAAAGATTATGCAGATGTAATTCATAAAGCATTTAATGAAAATTGGATAGACGTATATTCTAATGAAAATAAAGTTTCCGGCGCATATTGTATGTCTATATATGATTACCACCCATATATTTTACTTAATTATAATAATTCTTTAGGCGGGGTTTCTACATTGGCACACGAGTTGGGACATGCAGTATATGAATATATGAGTTGTAAAAATCAAAATTACTTTAACTCAAGTCCTTCTATTTTTACACACGAAGTAGCATCTACAACTAATGAAGCTCTACTTTATGAATCGCTTATAAAACATGCTAAAAATGATAAAGAAAAAGCTTTTTATATCACTCAGTATTTAGATATGATAAAAAATACTTTATATATTCAGACTATGTATGCAGAATTTGAAAAAACTATACATGAAAAAGTTGAAAACGAAGAAAATATTAATGCTTTAGTTTTAAATGATATTTGGGGAAATTTATTAACTAAATATTATGGAAAAGATTATGAATTAGACCAATTATCCAAAGTTGGATGGGCTAGAATACCTCATTTTTATAATAGTTTTTACGTTTATAAATATGCTACTGGTTGTAGTGCAGGAATTAGCTTTGCTAACAAAATACTAGAAGGAGAGACTTCTAATTATATTAATTTTCTAAAAAAAGGTAGTTCTGATTATCCAATAGAACTTCTTAAATCTTCCGGCGTTAATTTAGAAAGCACTAAACCGATAGAAGATACTATAAACAGGTTTAATGATTTGGTTGAAGAATTAGAAAAAATAAGTTAAAGATGATTTTTTAATCATCTTTTTTTATTTAAATATGTTATTATATAATAGATAAATTTATAAATGGAGTGATTTTATTGAAAAATTCAAAAGTTAAAAAGAGAAATAAAATTGTAGCAATTTCTGTTGTTGTTGCAATTGTTTTATCTAGTTTAGCAAGTCTTATAAGTTTATTTATATAATCAATTTAACGAAAGGGAATTTTATGGATAGAAATTTAGCATTAGAGCTTGTTAGGGTAACTGAAACTGCTGCACTTGTTTCATCTCAATTTATGGGTAGAGGAGATAAAAATGGGGCAGATGCTGCTGCTGTTGAAGCTATGAGAAGAGCTTTTGAATCTGTCAATATAAAAGGAGAAGTAGTAATAGGAGAAGGAGAATTAGATGAAGCTCCTATGCTTTATATTGGAGAAATTGTAGGTAAGCAAAATCACGATAGTATGGAAGTTGATATAGCAGTTGATCCATTAGACGGAACAACTCTTATTTCAAAAGGACTTCCAAATGTTATATCTGTTATTGCAATAGGAGAAAAAGGAAGTTTATTAAATGCTCCAGATACTTATATGAAAAAGATAGTCGTAGGTCCTGGTGCAAAAGGTTGTATAGATATAAATAAAACTCCTGAGGAAAATATAAAGGCAGTTGCAAAAGCACTTAATAAAAAAACTACTCAAATGACTATAAGCGTTCAAGATAGAGAAAGACATAATGATATAATTGAAGCTGCTAGAAAACTTGGAGCTAGAATTCAAATGTTTAGCGATGGAGATGTTGCTACTGCTATTTCAACTTGTTTTGAAGAAACAGGAATAGATATGATGATGGGAATAGGTGGAGGCCCAGAAGGAGTTATATCTGCTGTTGCTGTAAAATGTATGGGTGGAGATATGCAAGCTAAGATATATCCTATGAGTGAACAAGAAAGAAAAAGATGTTATGAAATGGGATTTTCTGATGATAAATTAGATAAAGTTTTATTTATTGATGATTTAGCAAAAGGAGATAATTTATTTTTTGCTGCAACTGGTATAACTGAAGGTGATTTATTAAGGGGTGTCAAAAACTTAAGTAATAATAGAATGAAAACTCAATCTGTTGTTATGAGAGCTAAAACTGGAACTATAAGATTTGTTGAAGCTATACACAACTTAGATAAAAGTGATATATTAATTGAACTTATGAATAAATATGAAGTTAAGTAAAGGATATGGAGTATATATCCTTTTTTGTTTATAAAATATTTTTATGGTAATAATTTTTGTTGACCAAATTTATATGTGATGATATTATTAGGTTTATTATACTTTTCAAATTTAACATGTCTTTTTAATTTCCCAATAAAGTAAGGAGGATTTTTTTTGATAGATAATATAAAAATAGATGACCTAGACGGTATAAATTTATCTGGGTTAAGAGAAATAGCCAAAAATTTAGACATAAAGTCTGTTACAAAATATAAAAAAGATGAACTTATAATTTTAATTAAATCAAATTTAGATAAAAATAATTCTTGTGATATAGCTAAGAAAGATACTTCAGAAAGAATAGAAAATGACAATATAAGAAATAATAAGGAATACTTAGATAAAATTGATGAAAATTCTGATGATGTTGAAGGAGTTTTAGAGATACTTCCTGACGGATTTGGATTTTTAAGAGGCTCTAATTATTTATCTACTGAAAATGATGTTTATGTTTCGCCTTCTCAGATAAGAAGATTCAATATGAGAACAGGAGATAAAGTAAAAGGAATTACAAGAAGTCCAAAAGCGGGGGAAAAGTTTAAAGCATTACTTTACGTAAAAGCTATAAATGATGAAAGTCCAGAAACTGCTACTAAAAGAAAAGCGTTTGAAACATTAACGCCTATATATCCACAAGAAAGATTGACTTTAGAAACAAATCAAGTAAATATATCTACAAGATTAGTTGATTTGATTTCTCCGATAGGTAAAGGACAAAGGGGTCTTATAGTAGCTCCACCTAAAGCAGGAAAGACGAGTTTATTAAAAAGCATTGCAAATAGCATAACTAAAAATCATAAAGGCGTAGAACTTATAGTTTTACTTATAGATGAAAGACCTGAAGAAGTAACCGATATGAAAGAATCAATAGATGGAGAAGTTATATATTCTACTTTTGACCAAGTTTCTAGTCATCATGTAAAAGTTGCAGAAATGGTTTTAAATAGGGCTCAAAGGTTAGTAGAACACGGAAAAGACGTAGTAATACTTCTTGATAGTATAACTAGACTTGCAAGAGCTTATAACCTTACGATATCACCTACTGGAAGAACTTTATCTGGAGGACTTGACCCTGGAGCGCTTCATGGACCTAAGAAGTTCTTTGGAGCGGCTAGAAATATAAGACAAGGTGGTTCATTAACTATACTTGCTACTGCGCTTGTTGAAACTGGTTCTAGAATGGACGATGTAATATTTGAAGAATTTAAGGGAACTGGTAATATGGAGTTATGTTTAGATAGAAAATTAGCAGAAAAAAGAGTGTTCCCAGCAGTTGATATATATAAATCTGGAACTAGAAAAGATGAATTACTTCTTAATGAAGATGAAAAGAATGCTTTATGGAAGTTAAGAAAAGAAATGAGCAATAATTCTGTTTTAGAAGTTACGGATAAAGTTTTAGAATTACTTAGAAAAACTAAAAATAATGATGAATTTATAAAATCTCTAAAAGGATTATAAACTATACAAAAACTGCTTGTAGATTAATTTAAACTATGTTATAATGGGATAGTTAAAAACGCAAAATAAGTTAATTATATAAAAAAGAGGTGAAAAAAATGCAAAAGGATATACAACCAAAATACGAAGCTATAGAAGTACGTTGTGCTTGTGGAAACACATTTAAAGCTGGTTCAGTTAAAGATGAAATAAAAGTAGAAATATGTTCAGAATGTCATCCATTCTATACAGGAAAGCAAAAGAACATAGAAGCTGGTGGAAGAATAGACAAGTTCAAGAAGAGATTCAATATGAACTAATAACCATATGGGAGTTGGATTTTCAACTCCTATTTTGTTTTTGAGGGAGGTTTTTTAGATGTATAGACCGGTAAATCATGGGTATATAGAAGTTGTGGTAGGTCCTATGTATAGTGGAAGTGTGAAACGTTAGTTAACGAAAAAGCAGTCGTTTCAACGGTTGTAACAAGTTAACTATATATCTTCATTGAACATTGATTACAGAATTTTGATATGTAATCTTTTGGATATAATGATATATAACTAATAATCCGATATCGGGGTCAACTACCCTTAACAAAAGTTGATATCGTCCGATAGTCTTAATCGAATAGGGATGGAGTAATCTGTCTTGAAAAGCACTGAGGATAATGGGGTGGCGTGTCTCCGTTGTTATATTGAACATATATGCGTTAACATATATAAAGTAAGTATAGCATCAAAACGATGTGTATGAAAATGTACACAGGGATTGTACAGCCCTTGACGGTGATATGATATGGTGAGAATTACCAACTGATAAGTATGGTTAGACGAACTTCTGATTGTACGCCTCGCAGAACAGGTATTTGTAATGTTTACCAATTGCTCGATACAGAGTTGATAACTAGCGATGGGTCTTTTTCCGCGGGACGCATTTGCCGGATACTATTGGGTCGTATCCGCTCTACTATATGTAGTTTAGTTACGGGGTATAGGAAGCACCTAAGTCATTGAGTTCTACCTAGGATTATTGGAACGTTTGAGGTCCTCCACTTTATACAATATGTATAATGGAATGAGTTGGGGATTAACATAGTTTGTCGTATGTTATGAAAGACCATGAAGGAGGAAGTCAGCATGGGCATAGTACCTGTGAAGTAATGATAATAAGTTATGGAGGGAAGGACCCACATCCGACACGTGGATTGACAATCTGTGAGCATGAGTTACACAATCTTAAATGTAAATTAAGATTGGAGTTGATGTACTATGAGTTTAAGACACTTATATTACTTTGGGATAATTGATATACAAAAGAAATTGTATTACCAAGACACTCCTTACTATAGGTTAATGAAGTTAGTAGGTAGTGAAAACAATATTCTCCTGTCTATCAAATTATTAAGTGAGAATAGTGGGAGAAATACACCAGGTTTTGACCAATTAAGGTTTCAGGATCTCAAAGTTATCAAACCTGATGACATTATAAAAGAAGTTAGGACTAGAATATACCATAAACCGCCTGATAAGGCAAGACGTGTATATATTCCTAAAAATAATGGTAAGAAGAGACCACTAGGTATTCAGAGTATTTATGACAGAATTACACAGCAATGTTTTCTTAATATCTTAGAACCGATAGTTGAAAAAGAATTTTCTAATTTTAGCTTTGGTTTCAGACCACACGTAGATGGAATACAATCTGCACAGAAATATCTACAAAACAACATTGCTAACGGTAAAGGACGTAAATACGTACTTGATGTGGATTTAAAGAACTACTTTGATACTATTAGTGTAGATAAAGTACTTGATGCATTAAGACATGAATTCAATATACGTGATACCTATTTCTTGAAACGTCTTAAGGCAATTATGGTTAATCAGTGGAAAGAAAATGGCAAGGTATTTTACTCTCCGATAGGGGTTCCACAAGGAAGTATTCTTGGTCCTATCTTTGGTAACATATTACTACATGGACTTGATAAAACACTAGAAAGTCTAAGGTTAGATGGTAGATACACTAAAAATAGAAAGAGATTTATTCGAAAGGGTAAATGGACAAAATTCCGTCATAATAATTATAAGGGTAAGATTAGTTTCAGCTTTGTAAGATTTGCTGATGACATCAGGGTGATAGCATATACAAAGACAGAAATTAATGAGGTATATGATGTGATTAAGACATACTGTGATGAAAAGGATATCACACTTTCCGAAGAAAAGACTAGTATAACTTACTCTAGAGTGATACACTTTACAGGGTTAGAATTAAAACATAACCGCGTAAGTGTAACACGAAGCGTGAGTAACCCTGATAAGATATGGAAGAGGACTAAGAGTGCTATACAAAAATTCAAACGGTCTAATAATGCCTCGGAAATGATGGGAGTATTACTTGGTCAGATACTCTTTATGAAAAGTAATACCAACATCTCTTGGTGGATCAATAGAGTACACTCCGCTTGGTGGCGATTATATCACCGAAGTTGTACTAAAGGATACATTGAATTGTTATGGGAAAATGGCAGAAGACAATATCGTTTCCAAGGTAAAAGTAGTGCAAGAAAAAATAGAGAGATCACTATTAACTTGTGGGATATATGGAAAAAATACAAAATTGAATTACACAAAGCCAAATTCGGATCATTTGAGGATAGGTTTGTGAAACCGCCTAACAGTTGTTGGCAAGATATCACGGATTTCATTAAAAGAAGACCTGATAGTCGATATAACCTCTATGTTCCAGGATTGCTACATCAACAGAAGTTTAAATGTAAGTTGAGTAAGCGTTTATTGACACCTGATAACTTTGCCGTACACCATAAAATACCTAAAAATCATGGGGGTACGGATGAGTATGCTAACTTATGTCTACTACATAAGGAGGTACATCGCAAGGTACACGAAATTGAAAATAAAAATATAGAAGAATACTATAATATCATGTCAGGTAAAGTAGTACTCAGTGTTTAGTTTTTAACAGTATATGTGAAATCTATGTATTTCATAGGGAGTATATCCGTAAAATGCTATTACGAGGTGTAAAGCGTAATGGTTAAACAAATATGCAATTAACTTTTTTGACATCTGATAATTGGATACCCAGGACATTAAATTAAACCCTATCAAATCCCAGATAGTAATAGATTAGTGTAACAACAATAAATTGCTCACGTGTCGGTATCACGCCGTATGAGGTGAAAGTCTCACGTACGGTGTAGGAGAGGGGAAAACCAAAACACTCTTGGTAAAGAGGTGGAGGTTACCTATTCTCATAAAGTGAAGAACTTATAAGGAGAGTAAAAAGGGCTAAAATCGCGAAGCAAAATGTTATTGTTTTTAAACCTACAATAGATGATAGGTATAGCAAAGAAGATGTTGTTTCTCACAGTGGTTATAGTGTAGATGCTATACCTATAAAAAATTCGGATGATATATATGATTATATAAATGATGATACTCAAGTTGTTGGAATAGATGAAGTACAATTTTTCGATGATAATATAGTAGATGTTTGTATAGATTTAGCAGACAAAGGTATAAGAGTAATATGTGCAGGTCTTGATATGGATTTTAGGGGAGAACCTTTTGGACCTACACCTAGACTTTTAGCTATTGCAGAATTCGTTGATAAAATACAGGCAATATGCTCTGTTTGTGGACAACCTGCAACTAGGACTCAAAGACTTATAGATTCTAAGCC
>JAGHEK010000105.1 GCA_017889265.1 Romboutsia sp.
CGTATGCAGCAGTAGTAGTTATTTTCTTTTGAGTTAGCTTACCTTCTAAAGTATCTTCATATTTAGTTAGAGGATTTGCACTACCAGTTACTCTCATAGCTTGATAAACATAACTTCTTCCTGATAACGGGTCTCTTATAGCTCCACCTAAACAAGTTCCAGCCCCTCCAAAAGGCTCTATCTCTGTTGGGTGATTATGTGTTTCATTTTTAAACATTACTAGATACTTCTCAATTTTTCCATCTATCTCAACATCAACATTTATACTACAAGCATTTATTTCTTCGCTTACATCTAAATCTTCTAATTTATTTTCTAATCTTAACTTTTTCATAGCAATAGTAGCTATATCCATTAAAGTTATATCTTTTTTAGAATTTATTTTATTTCTTGTATCTAAATATTCTTTATAAGATTTTTTTATAACTTCATTATATTTACCATTTTCAATAGAAATATTCTCTATTTTAGTCATAAAAGTAGTATGTCTACAATGGTCTGACCAATACGTATCTAAAACTTTTATTTCTGTAATAGTTGGGTTTCTTTTTTCATCATTTTTGAAGTAATTTTTTATATGCTCTAAATCAAAATAAGTCATAGCAAGATTATTTTCTTTGTGGAAATCTCTAAGACCTTTTTCATCAAGCTCTATAAAATTATGTAAAGTATAATCTTTTTTAACACTTTTAGTATTTATTTTTAATGTATCCGGAATTTCTAAATTAGCTTCTTTACTATCAACAGGGTTTATCATAAATTTTTTTACTTTTTCTATATCAAAATCACCATCTATTATGTATATCTTTGCAGTTTTTATGATAGGTCTTTTAGAAATTAAAATTTCAACACATTGACTAGCAAAATCTGCTCTTTGGTCATACTGCCCATCTAAATATTCTATACCAAACATATAGCCACTATCAATTTTTATGTCGTCATATATATTATCTATGTTAGGCTCTGCAAATATAGATTTTGATACTAAAAAATCTTTTTCATCAATTCCTTCTATATCATATCTATTTAAAACTCTAAGAGATTTAACTTTTATATTCAAACTTTCTTCTAAATCATTTTTTAAATTTTTTGCCTCTACATCAAAACCTTTTTTCTTTTCAACGAAAATTCTTCTTATCATCATTATCTCCCTATATCAGTTCTAAAATGCATATTTTCAAAATTTATTTTCTTTATATTTTCATAAACCTTATTTGATGCAACTTCAACACTACTATCTAAGCAAGTTATTCCAAGTACTCGACCACCATTAGTAACTAACTTACCATCTTTTAATTTAGTACCACTATGATAAACTACTATATCATCATCAAGATTTTCCAACCCATATATTTCTTTTTCTATCTCATATTTTTCTGGATAACCCCCACTTGATAAAATTACACAAACACATTCTTTTTTTGTATATTTTATATCAATTTTGTCCAGACTATTATTTAAGATAGCCTCTATTATATCTACAAGCTCTGTTTCAAGTCTTGTTAAAACTACTTGAGTTTCAGGGTCACCAAACCTTGTATTAAATTCTAAAACTTTTGGTACTCCATCATTAACCATAAGCCCTACAAAAAGTACCCCTTTAAAATTTAAATTATCCTTTTTAAATCCTTCTAAAGTTTTATCTAATATATCTATTTTTATCCTTTTTTCTAAATTTTCAGTATATATATCGCTTGGAGAAAATGTACCCATACCACCAGTATTTAGACCTTTTTCACCATTAAATACTTTCTTGTGGTCTTTTGCACTAACCATAGGAACTATACTATTGTTATCTACAAAAGCCAAAACAGACATTTCTATTCCTTCCAAAAACTCCTCTACTACAACCTTATCTCCTGCAGTTTTAAAAACTTTGTTATCCATTATTTCTTTTAGTCCTTGGATAGCTTCTTGTCTATTTTTACAAATCAAAACTCCCTTTCCACCACAAAGACCATCTGCCTTTATAACTACTGGATAACCAAAGCCATCTATTTCCTTAATAGCCAAATTAACATCTGTATATTCTTTATATTTCGCTGTATTAATATTATGTCTTACTAAAAAATCCTTACAAAAACTCTTGCTACCTTCCAGTTTTGCACACTCTTTGTTAGGACCAAATATTTTTAAGTTTTCTTTTTCAAATTTATCTACTATTCCATTAACAAGAGGCACCTCAGGACCTACTATCGTTAAATCAATATTTTCTTTTTTTACAAAATCAATCAAGGACTTAGTATCATTTTCATCGATATCTACCAACGTAGCAATCTTAGAAATACCTGCATTTCCTCTTGCACAAAATAATTCTTTTATTCTCTTATCTTTTTTTAGTTTATATATAATAGCGTGTTCTCTACCACCACTACCTATTACCAACACCTTCATAATATCCTCCCTAATGCTTAAAGTGTCTAACCTTAGTAAATACCATATTAATACCTAATTCATCACAAGCATCTATTGAGTCTTTATCTTTTATAGAACCACCCGGTTGAACTATCGACTTTATATTATATTCATTAGCAAGTCTTACACAATCATCAAATGGGAAAAATGCATCACTTGCTAAAACCGCTCCAGTAAAGTCTTTATCAGAATTATTAGATAAAGCATTCTTTAAAGCCCATATTCTAGAAGTTTGTCCACAACCACAAGCAAGAGTTTGACCATCTTTTACAACTACTATGGCATTTGATTTCATATTTTTTACTATTTTCATACCAAATTCCATATCAGAAACTTCTCTTTCTGTTGGCTTTAATTTAGTTACAACTTCATAATCTTCAGTTAATAAGATATCTTTATCTTGAACTAACAGTTTTCCATCAAGATATTTAAAATCATAAACCTGCTTAGTATCTTCTATTTTCTCTAATTTTAATATTCTTAAATTTTTTTTAGTCTTTAAAATCTCTAATGCTTCATCATCAAAATCATATGCTACTACTATCTCCAAGAAAATTTCTTTTAATAAGTTAGCAGTATCAACATCAACTTTAGAAGTTATTCCAACTATTCCACCAAAAATAGATATTTTGTCTGCTTCATAACACTTTTTAAATGCTTCATATGAATTTTTGCCTATTCCAACACCACAAGGATTAGTATGTTTTATAGCTACAGAAACTACTTCATTTTTAAACTCCCTCATAACTTCTAAACAACCGTATAAATCATTTATATTATTAAAAGAAAGCTCTTTTCCGTTTAACTGAGTATAGTTTAATATAGGATTTTTTGCACTAACTTCAGAATATAGACCTGCATTTTGATGAGGATTTTCTCCATACCTTAAAGAAGTTTCCTTATCAAATGTCAAAGTCAAACTTTCTGAGAAAGTATCATCTAATAATTCTCTAAAGTATCCACTAATTAAAGCATCATATCTTGCAGTGATTGAAAATGCTTTATATGCTAATTTTTTTCTATCTTCTAAAGTTAGAGAATTATTTTTTAGTTTTTCTATTACCAAAGAATAATCATTAATATCAGTAATTACTATAACATCTTTATAATTTTTAGCAGATGAACGTATCATAGAAGGTCCACCTATATCTATATTTTCAATTATTTCTTCGTGAGATTTTCCACTTTTTAAAGTACCTTCAAAATCATATAAATTAACTACAACTATATCAATAGAACTTATATTTAATTCAGAAATAGTTTTTTTATGACTTTCATCATCTCTTTTAAATAAAATCCCACCATGTATATATGGATTTAATGTTTTTACTCTACCATCCAAAATCTCTGGAAATTTAGTTACACTATCTATCGTAACTGCCGAAACACCATTTTCTATCAAAGTCTTATATGTATTTCCTGTTGAGATTATCTCATATCCTAAATTTTCTAACTCCCTTGAAAAATCAACAACACCAGTTTTATCAGTTACACTAATTAACGCCCTCATTAATAATCACCCTTTTTCCTTCAATCTTTAATTTATTTTCAACAAATAACTTTATACTCTCAACCAATATCCTATGTTCAACCTCTAAAACCTTTTTAGATAAAGATATTTCATCATCATTATTCTCAATATATACAATATCTTGCATTATTATAGGACCTGTATCTGCTAAATAATCAACAAAATGAACCGTTGCTCCACTTACTTTAACCCCTGAATTTATAACACTTTTATGAACATTCATTCCATAATACCCTTTTCCACAAAAAGAGGGAATTAAAGAAGGATGAATATTTATTATTCTATCCTTAAAACTATCTACAAACTTAGGACTTATAATAGTTAAATATCCTGCAAGAACTACTAAATCAACGTTCTTTTCCTTTAAAATAGTTATAATTTTTTCTTCATCAGTTTCATAATAAGCATCTATGTTATGATTTCTTGCTCTTTCAAGACCGTAAGAATCTTTACTTGATATAACTACTTCAACTTTTGCATTTATATATTTTTCATTATCTATTATGCTTTGTAAATTAGAACCATTTCCAGATATTAAAACTCCTATTCGCATATCTTAACCCCTTTATGAGTATCTACAACCTCTCCAATTAAATATGCTTTATCAAATTTATTTATATATTCTAAAATTTCTTTTGCATATTTTTTATCAACAACTATACAAAGACCTATTCCCATGTTAAAACTCTTATATAATTCTTCCTCTGAAATATCCATTTTTTCTATCATTTTAAATATAGGTTGCTTATCCCAAGAATTTTTTTCTATTCTAACCCCTAAAGTATCTGGTATAACACGAGGTATATTTTCTATAAGTCCACCACCAGTTATATGAGAAATAGACTTTAATTCAAATTTAGTTATCAAATCCATAACCAAAATAACGTATATTTTCGTTGGAGTAAGTAAACATTCTCCTAAAGTAGTTCCTAATTCATCTATATGAGTATTTAAATCATATCCTAGATGTTCTAAAAATATTTTTCTAACAAATGAAAATCCATTACTATGAAGTCCACTAGAAGATATACCTATTAAAACATCTCCTTTATTAACATTCTCTCCTGTTATAATTTTTTCTTTATCCGCTATTCCAACAGAAAATCCTGCTAAATCATAGTCATTTTCCTTATACATACCAGGCATCTCTGCAGTTTCTCCCCCTATTAAGCTACATCCTGACATTTTACAACCCTTTACTATGCCAGATACTATATCGTTTATTTTTTCTGAAACCAATTTTCCAGTAGCTATATAATCTAAGAAAAATAAAGGTTTAGCACCTTGACAAATAAGGTCATTGACACACATAGCAACCAAATCTATCCCAACAGTATCGTGCTTATCTAAAAGATTAGCTATCATAAGCTTAGTACCTACCCCATCAGTAGAAGAAAGTAATACTGGATGATTCATATTTTTAAAATCTAATAAAGAATAAAGTCCACTAAAATTCCCTAAATCTCCAATAACATTCTTATCATAAGTAGACTTTATACTGTCTTTTATAAGATTTACTGCTTTATTTCCTTCATCAATATCAACCCCACTGTTTTTATAAGTTAGCATGACATACACTCCCTCTCATCAATCTTTTTAACTGGATAATCACCATCAAAACATGCTTTACAAAAAGTAGATACATTATTAGTTGCTTCAATCATTTTATCAGTATCTAAAAACATTAAACTATCACAACCTATATAATCTTTTATTTCAGAAATACTCATATTAGATGCTATTAAATTTTCTCTATTCGGTGTATCAATACCATAATAACAACTGTATTTTACTGGAGGAGAAGTTATCCTTAAATGAACTTCCTTTGCCCCTGCATCTTTCAAAGATTTTACTATTAGCTTTGATGTAGTTCCTCTAACTATTGAATCATCAACAAGAATAATCCTTTTACCACTTACTACACTTCTTAGAGGATTTAACTTTATCTTAACTCCAATTTCTCTTTCCTCTTGAGTCGGTTTTATAAAAGTTCTACCAACATATCTATTTTTAACTAGTCCTTCACTTAAAGGAATATTCCTAACATTTGAATATCCAATGGCTCCAGACCAACCAGAATCAGGAACAGGAACAACTATATCACACGGAGTTTTATCTTCTTTAGCTAAAATCATTCCACATTTTTCTCTGAAGTTATAAACATTAAGTCCATCAATAGTAGCTTCATTTCTAGCAAAATATATATGTTCAAAAATACAACTTCTTTTTATACACTTATAATTTTTTGAGTATAGAAAACTTTGTAATTTACCATCTTTTATAACTACTATTTCTCCTGGTTCAACATCTCTTATAACTTCTCCACCTAAAATGTCAATAGCACAAGTTTCTGATGCAAAAATATAATCATCATTAATTTTTCCAAGAATCAAAGGTCTAAATCCATGTGGATCTCTAACTGCTACTAATTCATCTTCACAAGCTATTACTAAAGAATATGCTCCTTTGATATAATCCATAGTAAGTTTTATACTTTCAACAATATCCCCCTTATAATACCTTGCTAATATGTATAAAATAACCTCTGTATCTGAATTAGCTTGAAACATATATCCGTCTTCTTCAAGCATATCTCTTAAAAAATTAGCATTTACTAGATTTCCATTATGTGCAATCGCTAAATTCCTCTTTCTACAACTACCAACTAAAGGTTGACAATTAGCTAAATGACTACCACCTGCAGTAGAATATCTAACGTGCCCTATACCTATGTTTCCATTTAATTTACTTAATTTTTCTTCAGTGAAAATATCTCCAACAAGCCCCATACCCTTTTTATAATTTATATTTTCACCATCTGAAACTGCTATACCACAACTTTCTTGACCTCTATGTTGAATAGAATAAAGTGAATAGTATAGCTTTTTAGAAACTTCCTTATTAGAATAAATACCTATAATTCCACACATAATATGCCTCCTAGTTACTCATTCTTGAAAGAACTTCCTCATATCCTGCTAATAAATCACCTAAATCTCGTCTAAATCTATCTTTGTCCAACTTTTCATTAGTATCTTTATCCCAAAGTCTACAAGTATCAGGAGATATTTCATCTGCTAAAAGTATATTTCCATCTTTATCTTTACCGAACTCTAATTTAAAATCAACTAACTTTAGATTCATATCTAAAAAGAATTTTTTCATTACCTCATTTATTTTCAAAGTTTCATTTTTTATATATTCTATTTCTTTTCTAGTTGCAAGTCCCATAGCTACCGCATGATCTTCATTTATTAGTGGATCACCATATTCGTCATTTTTATAACAAAGCTCAAATATAGGCTCATCTAAAACTATCCCTTCTTCAATACCAACTCTCTTGCAAAAAGAACCTGCCGTTATATTTCTAACTATAACTTCAAGTAACAATATATCAACCTTTTTAACTAACATTTCTCTTTCTGAAATATTTTTTATATAGTGAGTTTTTATACCTTGTCTCTCTAAATTCTCAAAAATTTTAGTAGATATTTTATTATTAAGTATACCTTTTGATGAAATTTCTGCTTTTTTTTCTCCATTAAATGCAGTAGCATCATCTTTATAGTAAACTATAAACTCATTTTCATTATCAGTTCTTAATATTTTTTTCGCCTTTCCTTCATATAAAACCATTTTAATTCCCCCTTAAATTTCTATCATCTTCTAAAACTTGTTCTTCCATTTCTTTTCTATAATTTTTTAAATCTTCTTTTAACTTAGGATACTTTATAGACATAATTTGAAGTGCCATAAGACAAGCATTAATACCCAAATCTATTGTAACAGTAGCTACTGGTACTCCTTTTGGCATTTGAACTATCGATAACAATGAATCAAGACCGTCCATTGTTGATGATTTGATTGGTAAACCTACAACAGGTATTAGTGTATGTGCAGAAATAACTCCTGGTAAATGTGCGGCTTTTCCAGCAGCAGCTATAATAACATCAGTAGTTTCTTCAATTTCTTCTAAATAATTAAATAATTCTTTAGGAGTTCTATGTGCTGATAAAACCCTAACTTCAATATCTACTTGATATTTTTTTAATAAATCTATCCCTTCTTCTAATTTTGGATAATCAGATTTTGAACCCATTATAACAGAAACCTTCATTTAATCCTCCTAATCAACGAACTATATTATACATATATAATTTTTAATTCTAATTCTGCCGAACATTACATTTTAATATTAATATAATTTTTGCGATTTTTCAATAATTTATTTAAATTTTAACTAACATTTTTTCATCTAAATTAAAAAAAGTCCAACATATGTTAGACTTTCACTCCTTATTATCAACTTTTCTATATACCTCTAGATTTTTATTTACTAAATTATCTATCTCTTCAATAGATTTTCCTGTTAAGATTTCAAGACCTTCTTCAATATTAGAAATAGCATATATATTAAATTCTCCGTTTTTCACTGCCTCAACTACCTCATCTTTTAAAACAAGATTTTTAACATTTTGAATAGGCATAAGCACACCTTGTTTTTTATTAAGACCTTTCATCTTACATATATCAAAAAAACCTTCTATTTTTTCATTTATACCACCTATCGGTTGTATTTCTCCTTTTTGACTAACAGAACCAGTAACTGCTATATATTGTTTTATAGGTAAATTCGCAATACTAGATATTATTGCGTACAATTCAGTGCTTGATGCACTATCACCATCTATTACACTATAATTTTGTTCAAATGTTATAGAAGTAGTTATAGATAAAGGTTTTTCTTTTCCATATCTAGAACCTAAATACCCACTTAATATTAAAACTCCTTTATCGTGTATATTACCACTTTGTTTTATTTCTCTTTCTATATTAATAATACCTTCTTTACCTTTATA
>JAGHEK010000106.1 GCA_017889265.1 Romboutsia sp.
AGACAAAATATATGTTTAAATCAGGATTTGTAAGTATAGTAGGAAGACCTAATGTTGGTAAATCTACACTTATGAATAATGTTGTTGGAGAAAAAATTGCTATAATGAGTGATAAACCTCAAACAACTAGAAATACAATTCAAGCAGTATATACGGATGAAGAAGTTCAAATAGTATTTTTAGATACACCAGGAATACATAAACCTAAGAATAAATTAGGAGAGTTTATGGTTAAATCTGCAACAGATGCATTTAAAAACGTAGATTTAGTGTTATTCGTTGTTGATGATTCTAAAAAAATTGGTCCTGGAGATAGAATGATAATTGAAAGTTTAAGGAAAATAAAAACTGATATAGTATTAGTTATAAATAAAATGGATCAAATAGAAGAACAAGACTTATTTGATATGATGAAAATGTATGATGAGGAAGGATTATTCAAACAAATAGTACCTATATCTGCACTAAAAGGGAGAAATATAAAAGAGCTTATAAAAGTTATATCTTCTAATTTAGAGGAAGGACCTAAATATTTCCCAGACTATATGATAACAGATCAACCTGAAAGAGTATTAGTTTCAGAACTTATAAGAGAGAAAGTTCTTCATTATGTACATGATGAAGTTCCTCACGGGGTTGCAGTTGAAATTGAAAAAATGAAGTCAAGAAAAGATAAAGAAATAGTTGATATATCTGCTGTAATATATTGTGAGAGAGATTCACATAAAGGTATAATAATAGGTAAAAATGGTAGAAAATTAAAAGGTATAGGTAAATCTGCTAGAGAAGATATGGAACTTCTTCTTGGTTCTAAAATAAATCTTCAGTTATGGGTTAAAGTTAAAGATAACTGGAGAAATCTTCAAAATTATGTTACTAATTTTGGTTATACAGATAAATAAAGGTGGATATTATGAAAAATCAAGATGTACCTGATGAATTGCTCAAAGACGTATTATTTTTAGTAGAAAACAATAAAGTTTTGGAACTTAGAGAATTGTTAGAAAAGTTTCATCCGATAGATATTTTAGATATAATAAATGATTTAGAAAATGATTTAAAAGTAAAATTATTTGAAGTATTACCTTTAGATATGGAAGCTACACTTCTTGAAGAAGGAAATATTGAGTTTTTTAATTTTATTTTATCTAACTTAGATACGGAACATAAAAAAAGAATTTTAGAGTATATGTCGCTTGATGATATGGCTAATATGCTTAGTAAATTAGATGAAAATGAACAAGAAGAAGTAATAAAACTTTTAAGTATAGATGATGCGAAGAATGTGAAAGAACTTTTAGTATATGAAGAAGAATCTTCAGGTAGTATAATGACTACTGGATATATAAAAGTAAATAAAAATATGACTGTAAAAGAAGCTATTTCTCATATGAGAGAAAATGCAAGTGAAGCAGATACTATATATTATATTTATGTTGTAGATGATTTTTTAAAATTAGTTGGAGTGGTGTCTCTTAGAGATTTAATAACTTCGAGAGAAGAAGTAAAAATAGAAAATATAATGAGCGAAAAGTTAATATCTATAAAAGTTGATGAGCATAAAGAAGAAGCAGTAAGATTAGTTTCAAAGTATGATTTATTAGCTATACCAGTAATTGATAATAATAAGAGGCTAAAAGGCATAATAACCGTTGATGATATAATTGATGTTATAGAAGAAGATATATCGTACGATATAAAAGATAATAAAATGATAATTATTTTTGTAGTGGCTATTATTTTCTTTATTATTGGTTATATAATTGGAAAAAATTAAATGTTAACTTTATGAATTATTTATCCCTTTCTTACTAAAAATATAATCAAACAGTAAGAAGGGGGTTTTTTAATGAATGAAGTTGTTTGGGAAGTTTTTAAAAAAACTGGTAGTTTAGAAGCGTATTTATATTTGAGTGAACAAAAAAAGCTAAACTCAGAAATTGAAAGTTGTAGGGAGAATATTATAGATGATGATTTTGAACACCCAGGGGATTGTACTTAAAAGTGTTAGATATAAAGAAAATGATTTGATACTTACTATATTTACAAAAAAATTAGGTAAAGTATCTGCACTGGCCAAGGGAGCAAAAAAGAACAAGAGTTCTTTGCTCCCTTGTTCACAAATATTTTCTTATTCTGATTATACATTAAAAAAACAAAAAGATATGTATAATATAAATCAAGCTAGTTGTATAAAAAGTTTTTTTGATTTGGCTTATGATATAGAAGCTTTTTCTTATGCTAGCTATGTATCAAAAATAGTTGAAAATTCTATTTTTGAAAATCAAACTAACAATAAATTGTTCTACTTGTTTTTAAATACTCTAAATTTATATACCAAAAAAGATGTTGATAAAAGATATATAACTAGAGCTTTTGAGATAAAGTATTTAGATGTTATGGGATTTAGGCCCATTATAAATAGATGTGTATCTTGTGGAATAATGCCCAAGAAGTTAAACCATTTTAGCATAATAGAAGGTGGAACTGTTTGTGAAAATTGTAATGATAATTCAATAAAGGTCGATGTAACAACTATTAGATTAATTGAATATATATTAAATAACGATATAACAGTTTGCTCTAAGGCTAAAGTTTCAAAGTATATAGTTTATGAACTTGAAAATATAACTAGAAAATATCTCATAAATTATATTGATAACTTAAACCTAAAATCGTTATATTTCTTAAAAGACGTAAAAAAAGGGGGATATAATTTTGAGTAATATAACTATTGACAAGATTGATGAAGTAATAGCTAGATTTCCAAGTATAGGATATAGTGAAGCTAAAGAGGCATTAGTTAGAAGTGGTGGAGAAGTTGTTGAAGCTATAATATATTTAGAGTCTAAACATTCTAATTTTAGAACTAAAAAAGTTAAAGAAATTATTGATGAAAAGTTTTTAAAAGATGAAGAAGATTTAAGAAAAATAAAAAAACAAGCAATAGATTTGATTAAAAAAAGTAACGTTATAAGAGTTATAGTTGAGAAAAATTCAAAGGTAGTACTTAATATACCATTGACTTTTGGTGTAGTTGGTGTGGCACTTGGTCCAGTATTTGCTTTAGTAGGTCTTTCATCTGCTATAATTTGTAAATATCAAATAAAAATACAAAACGAAGAAGATAATTCAACAGTAAATCTAGGAGAATTAAACTATGAAAAAGTTTGTATGTTAAAGGATATGCTGTTATCTAAGTTTAAAAATACTAAAACATCAAATGAAAAAGATGAAAAGGATATAACAGATGAATTAATACAGGAGTATGATTTTACTAAATAAAAATTGACAAATTTTTTATGATTTGATATTCTAAGAATTATAAAATGCTTAAGCCTTTCGTTTTTACGGAAGGCTTTGTTGATAAAGGAGGAATCATGAATTTTCAAGATATGATACTTACGCTTCAAAATTATTGGGCGAAAAATGGATGTATTATGATGCAACCTTATGATGTTGAAAAAGGTGCAGGAACTATGAATCCAAATACATTCCTAAGAAGTTTAGGACCAGAACCGTGGAAGGTTTGTTATGTAGAACCGTCTAGAAGACCAGCAGATGGGAGATATGGAGAAAATCCAAATAGATTATATCAACATCATCAATTCCAAGTTATATTAAAACCTTCTCCAGATAATATACAAGATTTATATTTAGGTAGTTTAAAAGAAATAGGTATAGACCCTCTAAAGCACGATATAAGATTTGTTGAAGATAACTGGGAATCTACAACTGTTGGAGCTTGGGGACTTGGTTGGGAAGTTTGGCTTGATGGTATGGAAATAACTCAATTTACATACTTCCAACAAGTTGGAGGAATTGAATGTGAACTAGAAACTGGTGAGATTACATATGGTTTAGAAAGACTTGCTATGTATATCCAAGAAGTTGATAATGTTTATGACTTAAAATGGAATGAAGAATTAACTTATGGAGATGTATTTAAAAAATCTGAATACGAAAATTCAGTCTATGCATTTGAAGAATGTGATACAGAAATGTTATTTAATTTATTTGATATATATGAAAAAGAAGGTTTAAGATTAATGGAAAAAAATCTTGTAATACCTGCTTATGATTATGTTTTAAAATGTTCACATACTTTTAATACTCTTGATGCAAAAGGAGCAATAGGAGTAAGCCAAAGAGCATCTTTTATAAGTAGAGTTAGAAATATGGCAAAAAATGTTGCACAAACATTCGTTAAACAAAGAGAAGAATTAGGTTTCCCACTTTTAAAGGAGGGCAAAAATGAATAAATATTTATTACTTGAAATAGGTGTTGAGGAATTACCTTCAAGATTTGTTGATAGTACTTTATCTCAAATAAAAGAAAATTTAACTAAAATGTTAAATGAAGAAAGGATAGAGTTTAATAATATAAAAACTTTAGCAACACCAAGAAGATTAACTTTTATAGTTGAAGGTATATCTTCTAAACAAAAGGATTTAGAAGAAGAATTAAAAGGTCCTGCTAAAAAAATAGCAATAGATGAAAACGGAGATTTTACTAAACCTGCACTTGGATTTATGAAAAGTAAAGGTTTAAAAGAAGAAGACATAACTTTTAAACTAATCGGAAAAGAAGAGTATTTATTTGCTACTGTTAAAAAAGAAGGGAAAGATACAGTTTCTATATTAAAAGATATAGTTCCAAAAGCTATAAAAAATACTACTTTCCCAAAAGCTATGCGTTGGGGTGGAAAGAATATGAGATTCTTAAGACCTATAAGATCGCTTGTAGCTTTATTTAATGATGAAGTTATAGAAATAGATTTAGAGGGAATAATATCTTCTAACGTAACTAAAGGTCATAGATTTTTAGGTCAGAGTGAATTTAGTGTTAATTCTTTAGATGATTATTTAAATAAATTAAGAGAAAACTTTGTTATATTAGACCAAAATGAAAGAAAAGAACTTATAAAAAATAAGTGTATAGAAGTGGCTAAATCTTTAGATGCTGAAGTTGAGTTTGATGAAGATTTATTAACAGAAGTTACTTATTTAGTTGAATATCCTACAGCATTTTATGGAGAATTTGATGAAAGTTATGCGAAACTACCAAAAGAAGTAGTTACAACACCTATGAAGGAACATCAAAGATATTTCCCTGTCGTAAAAGACGGTAAACTTTTACCTAATTTTATAGCAGTTAGAAATGGTGATGATAATGGAATAGAAATAGTTAAAAAAGGTAACGAAAAAGTATTAGTAGCAAGACTTGAAGATGCGCTTTTCTTCTATAAGGAAGATACTAAAAAACCTCTTGAAA
>JAGHEK010000002.1 GCA_017889265.1 Romboutsia sp.
TAATAGTTCTGCAAATTCTTTAGGTTTATAATGTTTACTCAATATAATCACATCCATTTCACGATTATATTATATCATATTTGATTATATTTATATATATTTTTATTAACTATTTACCTACTCCTTAAGCCTTTTCACCTTTTTTGATTATTATATTCATACTTATTATTATAAGAGGTATAAGTATATATATAGAAGACGTTGCAGCAGCAACTATCCCAGAATCATTAACAAGAAGTGTTACCGTACAACCTACTAATGTTGCTACAAAACCTTTAAATATAGTTGGATAATTAGTCAAAATAGTTTTAAATTGACCAGAAGGTTTAAATATAAACGTTGAAATTATAGCTATCCCTGCTAAAAGTATATTAACCCATACACTAGTTTTAGCTAACTTCAAGTTCATTTGAATTTTTCTAGTAAATGTTTCTATTATAGCACTAGGTCCTTCTACTATTATTTGATTTACAAATACAGATAAATGTGATTTAAATCCGAACATAATATCTAATGCCGCAAACGAGAATACTACTAAAACTGCACAAAATCCTATAAAAATAATTTTCTTTAAATCCAACTTAACATCGAATATAAGAAGTATAAAAAGTAAATATGCAATAGATTCAGATATTGCACCTCCAACATTAGCTCCCATAGCAGGATATGCACTAGTTATAAGTATTAATAAAGATAAAATGCATACTAAAATTTTAGGTATTTTTTTATAATATAAAAGAGTACCGAATGCAAAAATAGCACATCCAATAGTTACACCTTCATACTCATTTCCTATACCATAATATCTAGCTCCTATTATAGCATCATAGCTCATTATATTATTTTCCATAAGATAAGTACCAAAAATAGAGTCAATAACTATTATAAGTATAGTTAAAACAGAGAAAAATGACATTTCTTTTATATCATCTTTAAATACAAACTTTCCAATTAAATATATAATTAGTGTGGTTAAAATTATTGCCATACTAATTCCTGTTGGTGTATTAAAATTAAATATAGGTGCAAATAAAAATGCTAAAGGCATTATCATACCTAGTTTTATGAATTCTTTTAACACTAGAAATACTTTTTCTTTGTTTGGTATATATCTTCTAAAAAGTATCATCATAACTCCTATTATCCAAGATATAGAAACAACAGTTACGAATAGACTTATAATGCTACCTCTTATAGTAGATATAGTTCCCATCTTTTCTAATTCGTATGAAATGAACTCTATGTTATCTTCTTTTTGTACAGTTTCTAGACTTCTTCCAACCATATTTTCATTTTCTATACCGAATTCATTTAATATATCTACTCCAACATCAAGGTTTGCAATTACTCCATTTCTTCTTGTTGTAGATGATTTTAGTATACCTTTTTCATCTCCTTTAAACTTAATTAAAGTAGATATTCTTTTTTTGTCTTTATGATCTTCATCACTACAAAAAGGACTAGTTATATAAATAACATCATTTTCATTGACTAGATTAAAAACTTCATTTAAATAATTGCTTATATTTTTATATATTTTACTCTTTATTTTTTCGTATGTATCCTCATTTAAGTATTCTTTATACTCATCTAGTCTATAAGTATCACCTAAATCTATAAATAAAGCATCTTTTTCATTATAGAATTTTTTAGTTTCATCTGTTAACTTTTTATAGTCTGTGCTTAAATTATACGGCATAGTATAATCAGTAACATTTATATTGTCTATGTTACCGTCTTGTATCCTACCGTAATTATCCATAGCAACTAAACCTATATTTCTAATAGGAACTAATTCATCATCTTTTTTTATATCGCTATTTCCAAGTACTGCAAGCTCTAAATTATTTTCTAAAAAAGATTGTCCTAAAGCTCCTAAAGTAGCTCCGTATTCTGCACTTTCTTCATTTTCATTTAAAGATAAATTTATATTAGGATTATTTATTTTTTTAGGCTCTTTTCCTGTATTGAGTTTAAATATACTTTCATTTTCTTTTGTAAGTTCTTCAAAATTTATTGTTGATTGTAAAGAAACGCTAGCACGTCTTCCTGCACCCATAGTTGCATATGACCTTCTATCATCAGTTCCACCGTCTCCTCTTATATTCATAAGAGATACATAACCCCTTTTATCTAACTCATTTTTTAAAGACGGTATTTCGAGCATATTCTCTAAACTCGTTCTATTCATACTTATAAATATAACTTTGCCTTTTTCTTCAGCAAAGTTATATTTTGGAATAGACACTAGAAGAATCATAAGTACCAATAAAACTGATACATTTTTTTTCTTCATATTTTAACCTACTTTCTATCTAAGTAAAATGTAATTACTTCTTCTAGTATTTCATCTCTTTCATATCTTTTTATTAAATTTCTAGCATTTTTATGGTTAGTTATATAACTAGAATCTCCTGATAATATATAACCAATTATTTGATTTATCGGATTATATCCTTTTTCAATCAATGCTTGATTTACTATTTTTAAAGTCGTATCTATATCATAATTTTCATCTTTTACAACTTTAAAGCTATTAGTATTTTCTAAGTTTTCCATACAATCCCTCTTTTTAATTTATCTGTTGTTTTATAACTTCCTTAGCATAATTTAAAGCTTCATCACATTTTGAAATATCAGGTGCTCCTGCTTGAGCCATATTAGGTCTTCCTCCACCTTTTCCTCCAGCGATTTGTGATATTTCTTTTACTACGTTTCCACAATGTATACCTTTTTCTACACAATCTTTTGATGCAGTCGCTACTAAATTTAATTTATCTTCTGATATATTAGCTAAAACTACAACTCCAGAATTTAATTTATCTCTTAGATTATCTGCAACTTCTTTTAAAGTATTCATATCCATATCGTTAAATTTAGCAGTTACTAAATTTATACCGTCTATATCAACTTTATTATCTATTAAAGATTCCACAGATTGTAAACTCATCTTAGTTTTTATATCTTGTAAAGACTTCGATAAGTTTTTATTTTCTTCTATTAAAGATTCCACTTTTTGAACTAACACATCTTCAGTAGCTTTTAAAGATTTAGATATATTTTGTATCATTTCTTCTTTTTGATTTAGATACTTATAAACTTCTTTTCCAGTTATAGCTTCTATTCTTCTAACTCCTGCAGCTACACCACTTTCTGAAAGTATCTTAAACATTCCAACCTGAGAAGTATTAGTTAAGTGAGTTCCTCCACAAAGTTCTATAGAATAATCACCCATAGTTACTACTCTTACTTCTTCACCGTATTTTTCACCAAATAATGCCATAGCGCCTTTTTTCTTAGCATCATCTATATTCATATTTTCACAAATTATAGGTAATGACTCTAGAATAATTTCATTTACTTTTTCTTCTATAGTTTTTAATTCTTCCTTAGTTATAGCCTCAAAATGAGTAACGTCAAATCTTAATCTTTCTGAATTAACTAAAGAACCTGCTTGATTTACGTGATCTCCTAAAACTTCTTTTAACGCTTTATGAAGTATATGAGTTGCCGTATGATTTCTAGCAGATGCTAATCTATCAGTTTTATCTACTCTTGCAAAAACTTCATCATCAGTTTTTATAGTTCCTTTAGTTATCTTAACAATGTGTTTTATAGTATTGTTAGGACCTTTTTTAGTATCTATAACTTCTGCTACAAAATCTTCATTAGTTAATATACCGTTATCTCCTGCTTGTCCCCCACCTTCTGGATAAAAAGGAGTCTTATCAAGTATTATAATAGCATCTTCATCTGAATTATCTACTATTTCATTATTTACTATAATAGCTTTTACTTTTGATTTAAAATATAAATTTTCATATCCGTCAAAACGACTTTCTATACTCTTATCAAGCTTACTTACTGCATCATCTTTCCAACCTTCAACATCAAGATTAGCTCTTGCATCTCTTGCAGTTTGTCTTTGCTTTTCCATTTCAAGCTTAAAGCCTTCTTCGTCTATTTTTAAATTTTCTTCTTCTAATATTTCCTTAGTTAAATCAATTGGATAACCATAAGTATCATATAATTTAAAAGCATTTTCTCCACTTAAAGTATCTTTTCCAAGTTCTTTTAACTCTTTTATATACGAATAAAGTATGTCATTTCCTTTATCTATAGTTTCATTGAATTTTTCTTCTTCTATTTTTATTATCTTTTTGATGTAATCTTTCTTTTCAACTAATTCTTTGTAAGCTTCTCCACTTACTTTTATAACTTCATCTACTAATTTATAAAGGAAAGATTCATTCATTCCAAGTAACTTACCATTTCTTGCAGCACGTCTTAGAAGTCTTCTTAGAACATAACCTCTACCTTCATTTGACGGTAAAACTCCGTCTGCAACTAAGAAACTAACACTTCTTATATGGTCAGTTATTATTCTTATTGACTTATCATCTTTTTTATTTTCTCCGTAAGTCTTGTTAGCCATTTTACATACAGACTGTAATATATGATTTATAGTATCTACTTCAAATATAGTATCAACACCTTGCATTATACAAGCTATTCTTTCAAGCCCCATACCTGTATCTATATTTTTATTTTTAAGCTCTGTATAATTCCCTTCTTCATCTCTATTAAATTGAGCAAAAACGTGGTTCCAAAACTCTAAATATCTATCACAATCACAACCTGGCTTACAATCTGGATTATCGCAACCATATTCCTCTCCTCTATCAAAGTAGATTTCTGAACAAGGTCCACAAGCTCCAACACCTATTTCCCAGAAGTTATCGTCTTTTCCTAGTCTTACGATTCTTTCTTTAGGTATACCTATTTTTTTCTCCCATATATCAAAAGCTTCATCATCTTCTAAATAAACAGTAACCCAAACTTTATCTTCTGGTATATTCAAATGTTTAGTAACAAATTCCCAACCCCAAGTTAAAGTTTGCTCCTTAAAATAATCACCAAAAGAGAAGTTTCCTAGCATTTCAAACAATGTAGCATGTCTTGCAGTAACCCCTACATTTTCTATATCTCCAGTTCTTATACATTTTTGGCAAGTACTCATTCTCTTACTCGGTGGAGTTTCAACACCTGTAAAATAATTTTTAAGTGGTGCCATACCTGCATTTATTAAAAGTAAACTATTATCATTGTATGGAACAAGAGAATAACTTTCCTTAACTAAATGCTCTTTTTCTTTAAAGAAGTTTAAAAATTTACTTCTTATTTCATTTAATCCCATATATTGCATAAATTTTCCTCCTAATTCACGATAGCTAATCATTAATTATCTTACTAAAGTTGACTAAATTAATCAATATCTTTATAAACTTTTCTCTATAATACCTCCACCTATAACTACATCATTATCATAAAATACTACTGATTGACCTTTAGTTATAGCCCTTTGAGGCTCATCAAAAACTACTTTTATATGTTCATCATCTATTTTAGATAAAGTAGCAGGTGATGGTTTTGCAGAATATCTATGTTTTGCAAAAACTTTCATAGGCGCTTTTATATCATCTATTGAAATTAAATTAAAGTCTTTAGCTATTAAACCTTTTTTAAATATATCTTCATTATCTCCTAAAATTACAGTGTTTTTTACAGGATCTATATCAACAACGAACATCGGCTTACCAAAAGCTATACCAAGACCTTTTCTTTGACCTATTGTATAGTGAATTATACCTTTGTGCTTTCCTAAAATATTTCCTTTAGTATCTATAAAATAACCTTCTTCTATTTTTTTAGGTGAATGTTTTTTTACATATCCGGCATAATCATTATCTTTAACGAAACATATTTCTTGACTATCAGGCTTATTATGAACATCAATCCCTATTTCTTTTGCTATTTCCCTTACTTTTTCCTTTTCATAATCTCCTATTGGAAGTAAAGTATGTTTTAATTGCTCTTGAGTTAAATTATATAAAGCATAAGTCTGGTCTTTTTTATCCGTTACAGACTTTTTAAGTAAATATCTTCCCGTTTTTTCATCTTTTTCTATCTTTGCATAATGACCAGTAGCAACATAATCACAGCCTATTTGTCTAGCTTTATTAAAAAAGTCTTCAAACTTTATATGTTTATTACAAGCTATACAAGGATTTGGAGTTCTTCCGTTTAAATACTCATCTATAAAAGGCTTTATAACCTTTTCTTTAAATATATCACTAAAATTTAAAACATAAAAAGGTATTCCGATTTTATCACAAACTCTTCTTGCATCTTCAACTGCAGATAAAGAGCAACAACCACCTTCAAGTTCAATTAAATTATCATTATCATCTTGCCATAGTTTCATAGTAACACCTATTACATCATATCCTTGCTTTTTCAAAAGATATGCAGCAACAGAACTATCTACTCCTCCACTCATACCAATCATTACTTTTTTCATATTATCACCTTGGCTTTCTTTTATCATTATTAATATGTTATCATTTACTATAGTCTATTTCAATATGTAAATATCCCCCTTAAAATAAGGGGGATACCTTTTTATTCTTCATCTATATGATGATCATGATGATGATCTTCATCAACTTCAAATCCATCTAATTCTGGTATATGAACATTATGTTTTTTAGCATAATCTAAAAGTGCAGATTTGATAGCTTGTTCTGCTAAAACAGAACAGTGTACTTTAACTGGTGGTAAACCGTCTAATGCTTCAACTACTGCTTTATTAGTTATTTTTAAAGCTTCATATATGCTTTTTCCTTTTATCATTTCAGTAGATATCGAAGAACTAGCTATTGCAGAACCACAACCGAAAGTCATAAACTTAACGTCTTTTATTATTTTAGTTTCTTCATCTATATCAAGATATATTCTCATTATATCTCCACATTTAGCATTTCCTACTTCTCCAACACCACTTGCATTTTCTATTTCTCCAACGTTTCTTGGATTCATAAA
>JAGHEK010000107.1 GCA_017889265.1 Romboutsia sp.
CTATGCAAATAATAATGGCATTTTTATTTATATCTATGTTATCTGTAACTATACCAAGGGCATCGGTTTCTGCAAACCGTATATATGAAGTATTAAATAAAGAGTGTAGTATAAAAGAATATGATAATCTAGAATTTAATGGTGATGATGAAATTAGTTTAGAATTTAAAAATGTATCTTTTAAATATCCAAACTCTAGTTTAAATGCAGTAGAAAATATAAACTTCGTTGCTAAAAAAGGAGAAACAATAGCATTTATAGGTAGTACGGGTAGTGGTAAATCTACTATTATGAATTTAATTCCTAGATTCTATGATGTAACTAGTGGAGAAATTTTAATAAACAATGTAAACATAAAAAATATAAAGCAAAAAAATCTAAGAAATATATTAGGATACGTTCCACAAAAGGCAATACTGTTTACTGGAGATATAAAAGGTAATATAAGTTATGGAAAAATAGATACAGATTTTGAAGAAATAAAAAAATATGCTGATATATCTCAATCATTAGAATTTATAGAAAAAAAGGAAAAAGGATTTGATGAAGAAGTATCGCAAGGAGGTTCAAATTTCTCAGGTGGTCAAAAGCAAAGATTATCTATTGCACGTGCACTTTGTAAAAATCCTAAAATTTATATTTTTGATGATAGTTTTTCAGCACTTGATTTAAAAACAGAATCTATATTAAGAAAAAAATTAAGTCCTTATACTAAAGATGCTATAACTTTAATAGTTGCCCAAAGAATAAGTACGATTATTAATGCAGATAAGATAATAGTTCTTGATGAAGGTAAAATAGTAGGAAGTGGAAAACACGATTATTTAATAAATAATTGTGAAGTTTATAAACAAATAGCATTATCACAATTATCAAAGGAGGAGTTATAAGATGAAAAGAGGACCTTCTTTTGAAAAAAATAGATTTGAAAAAAAGAAAATAAAAAAAGATACTTTTAAAAAGTTTATGAATTACCTAAAACCTTATAGAGTATCCATGATTTTAGTAGTAATATTTGCAGTAATTTCTTCTGTATTTACTATCATAGGACCTGATTTACTAGGTAAAGCTACTACAAAAATATTTGAAGGGTTAGTAAGTAAGACTACGAATCAAGATTTAGGAATAGATTTTTCATATATATTTGATATTCTAGTTAAACTAGTGATTTTATATATTTTAAGTACTGTCTTTACGTTTATGAAATCTTTTATGACTTCATCTATATCACAAAAAGTATCTTATAATCTAAGAAAAGAAATAAGTGAAAAAATAAATAAACTTCCTCTTAGTTATTTTGATAAAGTAAGTAATGGAGAAGTATTATCAAGAATGGTAAACGATGTAGATTCTATAAGTACAAATTTAGAACAAATATTATCTCAGATAATAACTTCAGTAACTACTATAATAGGGATAACTATTATGATGTTATCTATAAGTTTAACTATGACTATTGGGAGTTTGATAGTTATTCCTCTTTCTATGATGTTTATAGTGTTTGTAGTTAAAAAATCTCAAATACACTTTATAAACCAGCAAAAATATTTAGGAAAAGTAAATTCTTGCGTAGAAGAAATATATAGTGGTCATAACGTAGTAAAAGTATTTAATAGAGAAGAAAAAGAAATAAATGAGTTTGAAAAATTAAATGAAACTCTTTATGAATCTGCTTGGAAATCTCAATTTTTATCTAGCCTTATGATGCCTGTTATGAGTTTTATTGGAAATATAGGTTACGTTGTAGTAGCTATACTTGGAGGGTATTTGGCTATAAATAATAAAATAACTGTTGGAGATATTCAAGCATTCATTCAGTATAATAAAAACTTTATGCAACCACTTGCACAAACTTCTCAAATAGCAAATATTATTCAGGCTACTATGGCATCTGCCGAAAGAGTAATTGAGTTTTTAGAAGAAAAAGAAGAAATAGATGATGTTAAAGAAAATATAAATACATCAGATATATTAGGAAATGTTTCTTTTAAGAACGTTAATTTTGGATACACAAAAGAAAAAACTATAATAAATGATTTCTCAATAGATATAAAAAAGGGTCAAAAGATTGCAATAGTAGGTCCAACCGGTGCAGGTAAAACTACAATAGTAAAACTTTTAATGCGTTTTTATGATGTAAATAGTGGAGAAATTTTAATAGACGGAAAGAATATAAAAGAGTTTAAAAGAAGTGATTTAAGAAAACTTTTTGGAATGGTTTTACAAGATACTTGGCTTTTTAATGGAAGTATTATGGATAATATAAGATATGGAAAATTAGATGCAACAGATGAAGAAGTTATAAACTCATCTAAAGTAGCTAATGCACATCATTTTATATCTACATTACCTAATGGTTATAATATGGGAATAAATGAAGAAGCTAATAATATATCTCAAGGTCAAAAGCAACTTTTAACAATAGCAAGAGTAATACTTGCAAACCCTAAGATACTTATACTTGATGAAGCTACAAGTTCAATAGATACAAGAACTGAAGTTTTAATACAAAGTGCTATAAAAAATCTTATGAAAGATAAAACTAGTTTTATAATAGCTCATAGATTATCAACTATAAAAGATGCAGATGTTATACTTGTTATGAATGAAGGAGATATAATAGAAGTTGGAAATCACGAAGAATTATTAGAGAAAAAAGGATTTTATTATAATCTATATAATAGTCAATTTGAAAATAATTAAAGAAAGTAGCGAAAAATCGCTACTTTTTTAATTATCAAAAAAATATAAGATGATTTGTATTATAATAATGACATAAATAAAATATAATAATTTGAGTTAAAACGAAAGGATTAAAAATATGAAAAGAAAAGACTATATTTCTTGGGACGATTATTTTATGGGAATTTCATTATTATCGGGTAAAAGAAGTAAAGACCCCTCTACTACTGTTGGAGCTTGTATAGTTGATAAAGATAATAGAATAGTATCGATTGGATATAACGGATTTGTAAATGGTTGTAGTGATGAAGATTTTCCTTGGGGTAGAGAAGGTGAGTTTTTGGAAACTAAATATCCTTTTGTGGTACACGCAGAACAAAATGCGATACTAAATGCAAGAGGAAAATCTCTTGAAGGTTGTACGATTTACGTTAATCTATTTCCTTGCCACGATTGTACAAAAAATATTATTCAGTCTGGAATAAAAAGAGTGGTATATTTGGAGGATAAATATAAAGATACAGATTCAATTAAAGCATCGAAAATGATGTTAGATAAAGCGAAGGTTGAATATGTAAAATTAAAACCACAAATCGAAAGTATAACTTTAAATTTTAATATAGAAAAATAAAAAATATCGACCAAAATGTTTTGAATTTTAAAGAAATGTATTCTTATAATTTGAATTAAACATTACAAAAAAATATAAATTATGCTATAATACTACAAGAAAATATTTAATAAAATATGGAGGATACAGGTGAAAAAAATATTTAAATTATTTTCGGTAGCTATTTTAAGTATGGCTATGCTAGTTGGATGTGGAAGTAATGACGGTAAAGAAGATTTAACTGTTATGTTTGTTCCGTCTAGAGACCCTGAAGAAATAAGAACTGCTACAGAACCTTTATCAGAAATGTTAAAGGAAGAGTTAGCAAAACAAGGGTTTGATTTTGAGAATATAAATATAGAGGTTGGTACTAGTTTTGAGGCAGCGGGTGAGGCTTTAGCATCAGGAACTGCTCAAGTAGGTTTTATACCAGGAGGTACTTACGTTTTATATGAAGATGATATTGATGTAGCATTAACTGCAACTCGTGATGGATTAAGTCATGATTCTGATAATCCTAAAGACTGGAATACTGCTCCAACACAAGCAACAGACAATCAAGTAACTTATTATCGTTCATTAGTAATAGCTGGTCCGTCTGAAAAAGGACAAGAATTAGCTAAAAAAATAAATAGTGGACAAAAATTAACTAAAGAAGATATTGAATCGGCTAAGTGGGGAATATCAAGTAACTCAACTTCTCCAGCAGGATACATATATCCTAGCTTATGGTTACAAGAAAACTTTGGAATATCAATAACTGATTTACCAAATAAGGTAGCTTTAGATAACTATGCTACTGCATTATCTCAATTAGCTAGTGGACAAATAGATGTAATGGTAACTTATGCTGATGCTCGTCGTGATTATGAAAAAGATTGGACAACTACATTTGGTAGAGAAAAATCAGTATGGGAAGAAACTAATGTAATAGGTGTAACTAAAGGTATATACAATGATACTATATCTGTACCTAAGACTATGGACCCAGCTTTAAAAGAAGCTATACAAAAAGCTTTTATAAATATAGGTAATACTGAAGAAGGAAAAGAAATAATTTCTATATATAGTCATAATGGGTATGAGATAGGTGACTCTGCAAATTATGAAGAAGAAAAGAAAGCGCAAGAATTAATAAAATCTATGCAATAATTATAATGAGTTCATGTGAAACATGGACTCCTTTATTGTGTAATAGACTATTTTAAATAATTGGAGGGAATAAGTAGTGATTAAATTCGAAAATGTAAATAAAGTATATCCAAATGGATATCATGCTCTAAAAAATATATCTTTAGAAATAAATCAAGGAGAGTTTGTTGCTATAATAGGTCTATCTGGAGCAGGTAAATCTACACTTCTTAGAACTATAAATAGAATGCACGATATAACAGATGGTTCTTTAGTTGTTAATAATCAAGAAGTTAAGAATTTAAAGGGAAAAGAACTTCGTAAATTTAGACGAAAATTGGGAATGGTTTTTCAATCTTTTAACTTAGTAACTAGAACAACAGTTATAAAAAATGTTTTAACATCAAGAGTACCAGATATGCCTCTTATAAATTCTATAATAGGATTATATTCAAAAGAAGATAAAATAATAGCTCTTGAGGCATTAGATAAAGTTGGAATATTAGACAAGGCTTATGTAAGAGCCGATCAACTTTCTGGTGGACAACAACAAAGGGTTGCGCTTGCAAGAACTTTGGCTCAAAAACCTGAGATAATACTAGCAGATGAGCCTGTTGCAGCACTTGATCCAATAACAGCAGTTCAAGTTATGGATGATTTTAAGAAAATAAATAAAGAAATGAACATATCTGTTTTAATAAATATACATCACGTTGATTTAGCTTTAAAATATGCAGATAGAGTTATAGGTATAAAAGCAGGAGAAATAGTTTACGATGGACCTTCTAATGAAGTAGATAATGAAATATTAAAACAAATATATGGACGTGAGTTATCAGAAGATGAAGTAATGGGAGCTTAATTATGATAAAGGAAATTTTTAAACCAGAAAAAATAGTTTTAGACAATGGAAAAGAAATTCAACCTCCAAAATCGATAGTACCATATATAGTTATAGGAATTGTAATTGCAGTAATATTATCAGCAAATATTACAGGATTTAATTTTTCTATTATACTAAATAGAGGAGAACAGTTCTTTGTTATACTTAAAGATATGTTTCCTCCGGATTTTAGCTATACAAAAAGTGTAATAACACCACTTATTGAAACTATAAAAATGTCTGTACTTGGTTCTATGATAGGATGTTTTTTAGCAATACCTTTTGCTATATTATCATCTGTTAATATAAATACATCGAAAGTTACTTTAAATACAGTAAGATTTATACTTAGTATAAACAGAACTTTACCAACTCTTATAATAGCTTTAATGGCAACTTATATATTTGGGCTTGGAAGTTTTGCGGGTACTGTGGCAATAGCTATATTTACTCTTGGTATAGTTGCAAAAATGTTTTATGAAAAGATAGAAACTGTTGATATGGGACCTTTTGAGGCAATGGAGGCAGTGGGAGCTACTAGATTAAAAGCATTCATTGGAGCTATAATGCCACAAATATTACCTTCTTATTTATCTATTTGTTTATATAGTTTAGAAATAAATATACGTAATGCAGCGATACTTGGATATGTAGGTGCAGGAGGTATAGGTCTTATACTAAATGAAAAATTAGGTTGGAGAGAGTATGATAAGGTTGGTATGATACTTGTTATGCTTTTTGTAACTGTTGTTATAATAGAAAATCTAAGTAAATATTTTAGAGAAAGGTTAGGCTAAAATATGGGTTTAACGGTTAAAGAACAATTAGAAAAAGAACCAAATCAATGGATAAATAAAGCTTTGACAGTAGTTTTTGTTTTGGCTATTATACTTTGGACTACTAGTAGTATAAAGTATAAAGGTATAGAAGAAAACGGATTAGATATAGCTAAAAATGTTTTTACTGGGATACTTAATTTAGATACAGAAATGTTGTTTGATTTTAAAGAAGGTGTTCCATATTTATTGCTTGAAACTATATCGATTGCATTTTTGGGAACTTTAATAGGTACTATAATAGCAATACCATTATCTTTTTTAGCATCTAGTAATATAGTACCTAAATGGATAAGTAATATAGGACTTTTAATTATAGCAGCAATAAGAACTTTCCCGGCATTTGTATATGGGCTTATGTTTATAAGAGTTACAGGTCCAGGACCATTTGCAGGAGTTCTTACTTTATCGCTTACATCTATCGGTATGATATCAAAATTATTTATAGAATCTATAGAAGATTTAGATACCAAAATATTAGAGTCATTAGATGCATCTGGATGTAATACTTTCCAAAAAATAAGATATGGAATATTACCACAATTATTTACAAGCTTTATATCTACTGCTATATATAGATTTGAGATAAATGTAAAAGATGCCACTATATTGGGATTAGTAGGTGCAGGAGGAATAGGTGCGCCATTAATATTTGCTATGAACTCTTTTAACTGGAGTGAAGTTGGTGCTATATTATTAGGACTTATAACTCTTGTTTTAATAATAGAGTATTTATCTACTAAAATAAGAACTAAATTAGCAAGAGGTTAAAAAAGTAGTGAGTTTTCTCACTACTTTTTTTATATTTTTATTTAATTATAGTTAAGTATCTTGATTTATCTACGACTACGTTTTTGTTATTTTTAAAATAATTTATTATAACTTCAGGCATTTCAACCATTATTTCTTTTATAGTTTCGCATTCATCTAAAAATTCGTAACCTCCAGCACCACTTGCTCTATAATTATTCATAACTAAACAAAGAGTATCATCGTCTTTAAGTTCTTCATTTTTAAACTTTATAGAAACAACTCTTTCGCCAACTTCTTTAGTCAAATCAAAAGTATAATGTATGTTTGAAAAATAATCGTAGTTATAATGTTCAACTTTAGGTTTTAAGAACGATTCAGATATTTTTATATCTTTACTTGTTGTATCGAAGTAACTAGCGCATCTTTCTAAGTAAAGTTTAAGATATTTTTTATTAATTTTTTTCATTACTAAAGTATTAGGATATATATATGTGGCAATAACATCTCTTACAGTAACATTTTTATCAAAACCTTTAACTACATTAGAAAATGAAGTACAAGAAATATCTGCATTACTTTCTTCAAGTTGTATTTGATTTATAAAATTAGCTAAATCTGAACCATTTAGAGCCATATCTAAATGATTAGATGGATGAAGCTCTGTATCTAAATGACCAACAGGAGTATCAAGCCAGTCTTGAACTTTGCATTCAATATCTAAAAATTTATTATACATTTCTTTATTAGGGTTTAAAGCTATATCATTCAAAGAAGAAGTGATTTGTTTATTTTCTCCTATTTCTAAATTTAATTCTATAAACTTTGTGGCATTGTGTGGTGTTTGAACTATATAAGTATTATGTAAGTACTCTCCTGATATTGCTATATGTTGATGACCCGTAAGAAGTATATCAAAATCAAGTTCTTTACATATCTTATAAGCTATATTTTCTTTAGTATCACTTAATTTAGTATGAGTTTCAAGGTCGTACTCAAAACCACCGTGATAAACTCCGATTATTACATCAGAATTTTTCTTAACTTCATCAAAATATTTTTTTATAGAAGAAAAAGTATCGTTTATAGTTATGTTTTCTATATTTTCTTTTCTTTCCCATCTGTTTATAAAGTCGGTAGTAAATCCCATAATTCCTACTTTAAGACCATTTCCAAGAGTCTTTATATCGAAAGGAAGTATATTTATTTCATCAGATGTAACATTACAACATAGACATTTACCGTTTAAGTTATTTATATATTTTTTTAGATAATCTTTACCATAATTAAAGTCGTGGTTTCCTAAAGTTACGTAGTCATATCCTGCAAAGTTCATAATATCTGCCATAGGATGTACATCAAATTCGTAACCACTTAAAAAGTTAGTAAATGGTGAACCTTGAATAGTATCTCCACCGTCTATTATTAAAGTATTATCATCTTTTTGTAAGTTACTTATTATATTCAGCAAGCCTATATTTTTTTTATCTTTTTCTATGTAATCTGTTGGATATACGTATCCGTGTAAATCAGAAGTAAAGTATATTTTTAACTTTTTCATATTATAACTCCTTAGTAAATCTTATAATATATATATTATACTTTATAATTTTGTATAAATGTAAAAAATAATAGTCTAATTTTATTTATATATTTAAAAAATTATTTTAGGATTATACATATATTTATATATTATAAAGATTTTAGATAAATATTTATTATGATAAAATAAATTTTATATTTTTGAGAAAATAACAAAAAGTGAAATTGAATTTTCTAAAAATTCAAAAAATAAGTTGAATATAAAGATAAATTGACTTATAATAAAAATAAATGAAATATTAACAAGTTATTAATTCATTATTTTAAAATAGATAGAGGGGGATTTATATGGATAAATTAAATTCGTTTGTTCTTTTAATCAATGATTTTATATGGACATATATATTAGTGGCTATGTTAATATCACTTGGAATTTATTTTACATTTAAAACTAGATTTGTTCAGTTTAGATATTTCAAAGAAATGTTTAGAATTTTAGGTGATGGAACGAAAGATGATAAGAATAGTGGAAAGATTTCATCTTTTCAAGCATTTTGTATAAGTACAGCATCAAGGGTAGGGACTGGAAATATAGCAGGGATAGCTTTAGCAGTTGTTGCAGGAGGACCAGGGGCTATATTTTGGATGTGGCTTATAGCTTTAATAGGCTCTGCATCAAGTTTCGTTGAGAGTACTTTAGCTCAAATTTACAAAGTTAAAGATGGAAGTGCATTTAGAGGCGGACCTGCTTATTATATGGAAAAAGGTCTTAATAAAAAATGGATGGGAATTACGTTCTCTATATTGATAACTATCTGTTTTGGATTTATATTTAATGCAGTTCAAGCAAATACTATTGCAAGTTCATTTGAGTTTGCATTTGGAGTAGATAAAACTATTATGGGTGTAATAGTTGCGGTTTTAACTGCATCAGTTATATTTGGGGGAGTTCATAGAATAGCTAAGGTTTCTGAAATTATAGTGCCAGTTTTAGCAGGGCTTTATATATTATTATCTTTATTCATAATGGTAACTAATTTAAGTTTAGTACCAGGTACAATAGGTATGATATTTGAAAGTGCATTTGATTTTTCTAGTATGACTATGGGTGCTATGGGTTCTATGATGCTTATAGGTATAAAAAGAGGATTATTTTCTAATGAAGCTGGTATGGGGAGTGCTCCAAATGCAGCAGCAACAGCAGAAGTATCTCATCCAGTAAAGCAAGGTTTAATTCAAACTTTAGGAGTTTTTACTGATACAATAGTTATTTGTAGTTGTACGGCTTTCGTTGTTTTATTATATCCAGAGTATCAAACAAGTGGACTTGATGGAATACAATTAACTCAAGCGGCATTCGTTTCTCATATAGGTCCTGTGGCTAATATCTTTATTCCTGTTTGTATATTCTTATTTGCATTTAGCTCAATAGTAGGTAATTATTATTACGGTCAATCTAATATAGAATTTATAAGTGAAAGTAAAACTACACTTAACATATTTAGAGCGATAGTTGTAGGAATGGTAATGTTTGGAGCATTAACTAAAGTAGAAATAGTTTGGAATTTAGCAGATGTATTTATGGGATTAATGGCGATAATAAACTTAATAGCGATTTTATTACTAGGAAAATATGCTTTTAAGGCGCTTGAAGATTACGAAAAACAGAAAAAATCAGGTATAAAAGACCCAGTATTTTATTCATCAAATATAGAAGGTCTAGAAAATATTGAATGTTGGAAGAAATAGGAGTGTTTTAAGACACTCTTTTTTTATTACAAAAATGTAATGTTAATGAAATATAAATCAATATTAAAAAAATATTTTTTAGGATAGAATAAGTTCATAACAAATTAACGAGGAGAAAAAATATGAAAAGTATACTGAGTGTTGAAAACGTAGAAAAATATTATGGTAATAAAGAAAATATAACAAAAGCTATAGATAATATAAGTTTTAAAGTTTTTGAAGGAGAATTCGTTGGGATAATGGGACCTTCAGGAAGTGGTAAAACTACACTTCTTAATTGTATATCTACAATAGACAATGTAACAACAGGAAAAATAATAATAAATGAAAAAGATATAACAAGACTTAAAGAAAAAGATCTAGAAAAATTTAGACAAAATGAATTGGGATTTGTATTTCAGGATTTTAACTTATTAGATACTTTAACTGCTTATGAAAATATAGCACTATCTCTTACTATAAAAGGTGAAAAAACATCTTTAATAGATGAAAAAATAAGAAATGTAGCAAAATACTTAGAAATAGAAAAAGTGCTTGATAAATATCCATATCAAATGTCTGGAGGACAAAAACAAAGAGTGGCATCTGCAAGAGCAATAGTAAAAGAACCTTCTATAATATTAGCAGATGAACCTACTGGAGCACTTGATTCTAAATCTTCGAGACTTTTGCTTGAAAGATTTGAAAGTCTAAATCAAGATTTAAAAGCTACTATACTTATGGTTACTCACGATGCTTTTTCGGCAAGTTATGCACATAGAATATTATTTATAAAAGACGGTAAAATATTTACAGAATTAAAAAGAGGAAATGATTCGAGAAA
>JAGHEK010000108.1 GCA_017889265.1 Romboutsia sp.
AGCAGTATTTACTGCTATGGGTATGTATTTTAGTGGATATTTAAGTACACATGTTGGTATGATGGACACATTAGGAGCTAGAAGTCTTACTACTAAAGCAATAATTTCACATACTATTGGTGGTATAGTGGCAGGAATTACTTCACACTTTATATTTATAATAATAGGGAGTTAAAAACTCCCTATTATTTTTTAGATTTTACAGGTTTTGCAGTATTTTGACTAACTGAACCAGTTTTAGATGGTTTAAACTTTGGCTCCATATTTAATTCTTCTGCTATTTCAAGATTATGATTTTTATTTTCTTTAGATTTTTTTGCCATTTATAATACCTCCATAATATATTTACATATATTTTTTCCAAATAAAAAATAAATATACTAAAGATTTGCTATTGAATTTAATTTTTTAAAGTCTAATACAGTTATTTTGCCTCTTTGTATAGATATTATATCCTTATTTTTGAAATTAGTTAACATTCTACTTACAACTTCACGACTAGTACCTACTTCTTTTGCTATTTTTTCGTGAGTTAAATATAAAAATTTAGTATTATTAGCTTCTTTAGATATATTAATAAAATATTTAGCTATTCTAGTATCTATATTTAAAAAAGCTACTTCTTCTAAAACATTAAGTACACTATTAAATTTAGAGTATAAATTTTCAAATAGATATTTTTGAAAATCAATAGTATTGTATATGTATTTATTAAAAATGCTTGTCGGTATAAATGCTATTTCAACTGGATTTGTAACTTCTGCATATGCAGGATACAATTCATCAGATATTAAACAAGACATAGATAAATAACAAGTATCTCCCTTTGATAATTTATATAATGTAACTTCACGACCTTTTTCTGATATTTTAAAAACACGTATTTCGCCACTTAGTATTAAAGAAAATCCTGCACAGGCTTGACCTTCTTTTATTAGAGTATATCCCATATCAAATTTTTTTGTTATCAATGAATTTATAATTATATATTTAGTATTTTCATCTAAATTTTTTAAAAAGCTATAATCTTCTATTATTTTGTTAAACATAATTATATCCCCAAAACTTTAAAATTTATATATAAAATATATTTACAAATAATATATATATATTATATGATTAAAAGTGAATTTATGAATTTATGGAGGTCTTTATGAATTTAGTAAGAGTTTTAAAAGCTGTTTCTGATGATACAAGAATCAGAATTATAAACCTTTTAAGGTTTGAGTCATTGTGTGTTTGTGAAATAGAGTATATTTTAAATATTTCTCAATCAAACGCTTCAAGGCATCTAAGTAAACTTATGTATTCTGATTTAGTAAGCGTCAAAAAAGAAGCTAAATTTGTTTATTATAGTTTAAATGAAACAGAATTTAAACTGTTTGAAGGATTATTTTTAGATTTCGATAAAGAGGAAATACTAAAAAAAGACTTAGATGCTTTAAATAAGTATAAGATATCAAATTTAACTTGTAAAGATATAAAAGGAGATGATAATTTTGAGGAAAGTTGATTTAACTCAAGGTAATGTATTTTTTGTTTTATTATCATTAACTATACCTATTGTAGGAAGTTCTTTTTTACAATTTACTTATAGCTTAGTAGATATGTTATGGTTAGGGAGTCTTGGTAGTGACTCTGTTGCTAGTGTTGGTTCTTCTAGTTTTTTTATAAATTTAGGTTATGCAATTAACACATTAGTAGTTGTTGGAACTGGTATAAAAGTGTCTCATTCACTTGGGAAAAATGATGATGAACAAGTAAAGTCATATATAAATGTAGGTATCTTTATAAACTTTATTTTAGCAACTTTATACAGTCTAGCACTTATATTTTTTGGAGATAATTTAATAGAATTTTTAGGTATAGGTGATAAAAACGTTGAAAGAGAAGCTTATTTATATTTAATTATAAATGCACCTGTTATATTTTTTGCTTTTTTCGATTTTTTATATATAAGAATATTAAATAGTTATGGACATAATTCTCAAGCTTTAAAAATAAGTGTGATAGGTGTTGTTATAAATATAATACTTGACCCTATATTTATTTTAAAGTTTGGGGCTTTAGGTGCCGGTATAGCTACTTTAATAGCTAATATGGTGATGTTTTTTATGTTCTTAGTTAAATTTAAAGAACTTTTTAAATATCATTTTGAAATACCACTAAATAAAGAAAAAATATTGGAAATTATAAGCCTTGGTATACCTATGACAACACAAAGGGTTTTATTTAATATAGTTAATATATCTTTAGCTAAGATAATAAGTAACTTTGGAGCAGAAGCTATTGCAGGTCAAAAAATAGGACTTCAAATAGAATCAATAACTTTTATGATTATAGGTGGTTTAAATGGAGCAGTAGCTAGTTTTATAGGGCAAAATTATGGTGCCAAAGAATATAAAAGAATTATTAAAGGTTATAATATTGCTTTAAAGATGGGAATTTGCTATGCACTAATTACTAGTAGTTTATTTTTAATATTTTCTGATAATATAGTTTCTATTTTTATAAAAGATACAGCTACTATACAAATCGCTAGTATGTATATAAAAATAGTTGCATTTGCTCAAATATTTAGTGCTATAGAAATGGTTTCTAATGGTATGTTTACAGGTCTTGGAATGCCTAAAATACCTGCAACAATTAGCATTATATTTACGGTTCTTAGAATACCTATGGCATTAGTTCTTATTAAATATTTTGGAGTAAATGGTGTATGGTTAAGTATAAGTATGTCTAGTGTACTTAAAGGTATTTTTTCTTATATTATGTATATTTTAAAAGTTAGAAAGGATAAAAATTATGCTTAAAGATATAAAAAGATTATTAGGTAAAAATATTTTAAATTGTAACTTTGGAATTGAAAGAGAAGGGCTTAGAGTAAATCTTAATGGAGAACTATCAAAAACACCACACCCAGATGTTTTTGGATTTAAAATTTTTAATCCATATATAACAACTGACTTTTCAGAAAGCCAACTAGAACTTATAACTCCTACTTTTAAAACTTCAAAAGAAGTATATAATTTTTCAAATGCTCTTTATGATATCGTATCATTTGAAATAAAAGATGAATATATATGGCCTCAATCTATGCCTTGTATTATTCCAAGTGAAGATAAAGAAATTCCTATAGCTTCTTATTGTGGATGTGAACAAGGTAAAATAGCTAGGAAGTATAGAGAGGAGCTTCTTTTAAAATATGGTGGCAAAAAACAATTAATTTCTGGTATACACTATAATTTTTCTTTTAATGAAAGTGTTTTAGAAAGACTTTATGAAAATAGCGAAAAATCTAATGATTATAAAACTTTTAAAAATAATATTTATTTAAAAATAGCTAGAAATTATTTACGTTATAGATGGTTATTAGTGTATCTTTTTGGTTGTACTGGCACTTTACACGAAAGTTATGATTGTGATGATTTTAAGGATGAATGTAGTGAAGCTTTATCTTTTAGAAATAGTGATTGTGGTTATAAGAATAATATAAATTTATTCCCTGATTATAGTAGTATAGAGTCTTATTACAATAGTATAAATAAATTTATTGAAGAAGGTTTTATAGATTCTCATAAGGAACTATATTCATCTGTTAGAATAAAATCAAAAGACTCAAAAGATTTTTCCTCATTATTAAAAGATGGAGTGTATTATCTTGAATATAGAAGTATTGATATAAATCCTTTTGAAAAAGGTGGAATTAGCTTAGATGATTTAGAATTTTTAAGTTTGTTTAATATTTTCTTATTAATTCAAGAAGAAAGTGATTATACAGATTGGCAAAAAGAAGCTTTAATAAATCAAAATAACGTAGCTTTAAGAGGGCAGTATGATATTAGTTTATTAAAAGATGGTAGTGATATATCTAAAAATAAATGGGCTCTAGATATACTTAATTCTATAAAAGTAATAAACGATACTTTAGAATTAGAAAAAGGTTATTTTATCGATAAAATGATCGATAGAGTTAACAACTATAAAAACACTTATAATTATAAGATGATTGAAAAAGTTAAGAATGAAGGATATATTGAAGCTCATTTAGACTTAGCCAAAAAACACAAAAAAGCTTCTTATGATAACAGGTTTAAATTAGAAGGATATGAAGATTTAGAATTATCAACTCAAATACTTATGAAAGAAGCTATAAAAAGAGGTATTAAAACTGAAGTTTTAGATAGAGATGATAATTTTATTTGTTTATCAAAAACCTGTAGTGTTGATTGTAATGAAGATATTATAACTAAAACAGAATACGTTAAACAAGCTACTAAGACATCGAAGGATAATTATGTTACAGTTCTTGCTATGGAAAATAAAGTCGTTACTAAAAGGATTTTAGAAAAAAATAATATAAATATTCCAAATGGAAAGGAATTTAACAGTAAAGAGGATGTGCTTAATCAAATAGATTATTTCATTAATAAACCATTAGTAATAAAACCTAAATCTACTAATTTTGGATTAGGTATAAGTATTTTCCCTAAAGGAGCTAAAAGAGACGATATTTTAAGTGCTTTTGATATTGCTTTTAAATATGATACTACTATTTTAGTTGAAGACTTTATAAAGGGAAAAGAATATAGATTTTTAGTAATAGGCGATAAGGTTTGTGGTGTATTGCATAGAGTTCCTGCTAACGTTGTAGGAGATGGTATTAATTCTATAGAAGAATTAGTAGATATAAAAAATAGAAGCTCATTAAGAGGAAAAGGATATAAAACTCCACTTGAAAAGATAGAATTAGATGAAAATGCTAGATTATTTCTAAAACATAAAGGTTTAGATTTTAATTATATTCCTAAAAAAGATGAAATAGTTTATCTAAGAGAAAATTCTAATATCAGTACTGGTGGAGATAGTATTGACTATACAGATGATATGCCAAATAAATTTAAAGATTTAGCTATAAAATCATCTAAGAGCATAGGTGCTAATATATGTGGTGTTGATATGATGATAGAAGATTTTAAAGATGAAAATTCAAATTATGCAATAATAGAACTTAATTTCAACCCTGCTATTCATATACATTCATATCCATACATAGGAAAAGAAAGAAACATAGCTAAGGAAATATTAAATATTTTAGACCTTATTGATTAAATTATTGTTATGAAGGGAGAATATTATGAATGTATTTTATATAGTAAGACACGGTCAAACTGACTGGAATTTGTTAGGTAAAACTCAAGGTCATGGAGATTCTTCTTTAACTAAAGAGGGTATTAGTCAAACTAATTCTCTAGCAGATTTTTTAGAAAACGAAAATATTGATATGATTTTTAGCAGTGATTTAGGAAGAGCTATTCAAACTGCAGATATTATAGGAAATAAACTTGGATTAAATATAAATAAGACAGAGAGTTTAAGAGAGATGAATTTTGGATTGTGGGAAGGACTTTTAATTGATGAAATTAAAAATAACCATAAAGAAATTTATGATACTTGGAGAAACGCTCCTCATTTAGCTAATATCCCTGGAGGAGAAACTCTAGATATAATAAAAGATAGAGTAGATAGATTCATAAATGATATTAATAAAAAATATGATAATAAAAAGATACTTTTAGTAAGTCATTCAATCACTGTTAGAGTTATGCTTTTATCTTTTTTAAACTCTCCTATGGAAAATATATATAGAATAAAACAAGATAATACTGCTTTAAATATTGTTGAATTTAGAAGCTATGGACCTGTTGTTACTAAAATGAATGATACTAATCATACTAAATATAAGAGTTTGGTCAATTCAATTCGGCTTTAGAATAAATTATAGGGGTGGGATATTTGAGAGAATTTAAATTAAATTCAGGTACTACTGTTGTAATTGATAATAAAAAGATTATGATATTAAGAGAAGATTTAAAAAATATAAAAGGTAATCTAGGAAGAGCTAAGGGGAAAGTTATAATAAGATTATCAGCAGTTTCTGGTATCATAAAATATGGTGATTATCTTTTGATATGTGGAAATGGTCTTCCTTTACCAAAAGAATTTAAATCATCTAATATAGTTGATGTTAAACAGTATCCTAATTGTATAGTTGGTACGATTGAAGAAGTTAAAGAATTATTTTATTATATAAATGATTTATTATAAATACGTTTAATATATAAGCGATAGGAGAAGAATCCTATCGCTACTTTTTATTATTATTTTTTATATTTTTTTCAGCTTTTTTAATAAAATTTTGAACTGCTATTCCTCCAGTAGGCATAACTTCATTTCTAGCAGAAAAATCATCAAATTCACTTCCTATTTCTAGTTTAAAATCTGCTAAAGCCCTTTTTGCATTATTGTTTTTTTTCATTGCTAACACCTCCGTATATAGTATTAGCAATATCTATTTAATCCATTCAAAGTTATTAACTATTTCTTTTTTAGCATTTTTTCTATGTGCAGTGTAAAGTTGAGTAGTAGTTACATTATCGTGGTCTAATAATGTTTTTACATCATATATAGAAAAGCCACTTTGAATAAGAGAAGTAGCAGTAGTAGCTCTTAATTTATGAGGGCTGTATCCATTTTTCCTTGAAGTATTCATAGGTATAGCAGTATATTTTTTAACTAATTCTCTTATAGATTTTTCGTTTAAACGTTTATTTTGAAGTGATAAAAATAGAGCATCTTTGTATTCTTCATCTAGATTTTCACTTTTAATCCTTTCGTTTTCTATGTAGTCTTTTATAACCTTTTCGCAAGTTTCATTAATAGGCATTAAAACTTCTTTACCTCGTTTTCTATATATCTTAAATTCGCCACGAGAGAAATTAAAAGATGATATATTAAGTTCTCTTAATTCATTAAGTCTAAGTCCGTATGTGACAAATAGAGCAAGTATAGCTTTATCACGAAGCTTAGTTTTATTCCAATATACTTTTTCTTTTTCTGTAAGCCCGTATCCTTTTTCTACGGCTTCTAACATAATAGATACCTCATCTATTTCTAGACGTTTTATCGCATCTGGTTGAGGTTTAGGAAGCTTTATAGGGTTTAGCCCGTCAGTTATATTATTTTTTAACTGTTCGTTTCTATATAGAAATTTAAATAGAGTAGAGAGTGATGATTTTTTTCTAGCTAATGAACGATTATTATTTTCATATACTAATATTTTATTTTCTGTTTCTTTATTATATCTAGTGCAATAATCAGCTAAAAATATATTTATATCTCTAGCAGTTATTTTGTTAAATTCTTCTAAAGTTATGTCTTTTATATTATCAGCTACTGTTATATCTTTTGTTTGAACTAAATAATTTAAGAAAAAGTTTATATCTTCTAAATATGCTATTCTTGTACTTATTGCAACAGACGTTTTTAGATATAAAAAGTATTCCTTCATAAAATGTGGAAACGTATTTTCTAAAAGAATGCATTGTTCTTTTTGTAGATGTTCTTTTTGAACTATGTTATTTGGTTTATCGGTTTTGTTTTGTATGATTTTTATTTTTTCCATATCGTTTATCTCCATATAAAAAATTATATAGATATATTATATCATATATCAACTAATATTCAGTTTTATGATATAATCCAAGTTTTACTAATTTATCAAAATATGTTATTATGTAGAATATTGTATATTTTAGTAAATTAGAGAGGTTATAATGTTTAAAATTTTAGACAACAGAAATACAGGAACAGTAGGAGATGTATTAAAAGAAGAGATTCAAGAAGGTGCAAAGTTATCAATCCTAGCATCACAGCTATCTATATATATATGCTTATAAAGAATTAAGAGATAAATTAAATAAAGTAGATAACGTATGAAAATAGTATAGATTTATCATTAGCTATGAAAATACTTAATAAACATAATGATATGAAGATTATTGTTGGCGAAATATACAGTAGCAAATTTATAAATTTAGAACAGTTAAGAGAATATGAAAGTAAGTTTTTAGATAGTATAAAAATTACTAATCAACCTCAAATAAACTTGTATGAATTATATAAATC
>JAGHEK010000109.1 GCA_017889265.1 Romboutsia sp.
TTATCATATTCTTTTATACTACACTCTTTATTTAATACTTCATATATACGGTTTGCAGAAACCGATGCCCTTGGTATAGTTACAGATAACATAGATATAAATAAAAATGCCATTATTATTTGCATAGAATATTGTAAAAATGCCATCATATCTCCAACTTGTATGTATCCCATATCTATTTTCTTAGCTCCTACCCAAACTATCAAAATAGATACCATATTCATTATAAGCATCATTATAGGCATAGTTATTGACATTGATTTAGTTAAAAAAGTATTTAACTTAGTTAATCTAGCATTTAAATCATCAAATCTTTTTTCTTCATTTTCTTCAGTTCCAAAGGCCCTTATAACTAACATACCAGTTAACATTTCACGTGTTATAAGATTTAATTTATCAATCATCTTTTGTAACACTTTAAACTTTGGCATAACAAACTTGAATAAACATAAGACCACCAAAATTATAAGAACAGTGGCAAGAACTAGTATCCAACCCATAGAATAATCAATTCTTATAACGTTTAAAATACCACCTACTGCTAAAATAGGTGCGTAAAATAACATTCTAATCATCATTACTAAAACTGTTTGGATTCTGTTTATATCATTAGTGCTTCTAGTTATTAAAGATGCAGTAGAAAATTCATCAAACTCTGCATTAGAGAAATTGACTACTTTTTTAAACACATCTTTTCTTAGATTTTTTCCTATCCCTGCCGAAATCTTTGCTGCAAAATATCCAACAGTTATAGTAGATGCCATTCCTATAAGTGCAACAAAAAGCATATAAGAACCAGCTTTTAGAATATAATCAGTCTTTAATTTAGCTAAATCTACACCTATTTTTTCGTACTCATTTTTTATATACGAAATACTAAGTTGACTAAGCATACTTTCTTCTATATCATCAAGTTTTGAAGTATCTATTTTTTTTGATTTTAATATACCTATTAAATCACTTGATAATTCTTGATTTTTTTGCATTTCAATAAAGTTTAACATAGCAAACGGCTTTTCCATTATGCTATCTAATTTATCCTTAGTTTCTTTATCTACTTTTTTAAGAGTATATATATCGTCTGATAAAGTATAATTTTGTTTTATAAAATCTAAGTCTTTTTCATTCAAAAATATAGATAGTTTATCTAAGGTAATTTTTCTTAAAAATTTAGGTACAGAATTTTCTATTCCTTCTTGTTGTATACCAACATTTATAATGTTTGAAGTATATTCAGGAAGTGATAACTCACAAGATGCTTGAACAACAAGTAATAAGAAAATACTAACCAACGATAATAAAAATGGTCTAAAATATTTTATTAACTTAAACATACTACTTCCTTTCTTATTTATTCATATTAATCTCACTATTTTTTTCCTGCATAAGTTCTTTTCTGTCATTAGCATAAAACTTAACACTAATTAAAATAACTAAAATTCCAAGAATAATAGGTATTAATCTATTTAGTATTTTTTTCAACTTCTACCTCACTTTCTAAAAATGGAAGTTCTATAAAAACTATAGTCCCTGTTTCAACGTCTTCTTCTAAATAATCTTCTTTAGACTTACTATATATTTTTATATTTCCATTATGTGTATCTATTATATATTTTGCAATAGATAAACCAAGACCAAATCCATTAATTTCTTTATTTCTAGATTTATCAACTCTATAAAATCTGTCAAATATCCTTTCTAAATCATCTTTCGGTATACCTATTCCATTATCTTCTATTGAAATAAATACTTTTTTATTAGACTTAAACGAATTTATTTTTATATTTCCACCTTCTTGAGTATATTTAATGCTATTATCTACAAAAACTCTTATAGCTTCTTTTATTAAATTCTTGTCTGCATTTATTATTACATATTCATTGTTCTTAGTAAATATATTATGCTTATCATCTATCATAATGCTTTCTTTTACGATTTCATCTATAAGATTTTTTAAATTAAAATCTTCTTTTATAATAACATTATTATTTTTCTCACCTCTAGCCAAAAAAAGAAGACTTTCTATTAATTTTTTCATATTATTCGATTCATCTTTTATAGCTTCTATAGATTCTATTAATACTTCTTCATCTTCCTTTCCCCATCTGCTAAGTAAATTTGCATATCCCTGAATAACAGAAATAGGTGTTCTTAGCTCGTGAGATGCATCAGATATAAATCTATTTTGTTTTTCCATAGATACTTGTATTTCAGATACCATTTCATTAAAAGTTTTTGCTAAATCTTTAAACTCATTATTAACTCCAGACACATCTAATCTTTTATTCAAATCATTTATCGATATTTCTTTAACTTCTTTAATCATATCATCTACTGGCTTTAAAGAGTGTTTTGATATTTTATAACTAAACATAGTATTTACCAAAAACTCTAAAAACTTAAACAATGAGATTATAACAAGTAATTCAAAATAAATATCATATCCTAAATTTTTATTAGCTATTATAAATAAGCTCACCATAGAAAGGGTAGAACATATAGATAAGATAATAAAAATAATACTATAACTTAAAGTAATTCTTGCCTTTATAGAAAATCTTACATTTTCATCAATAAACTTCTTTAATTTCGATTTATATTCATTTAAATTATTCATTTTCTACCTTATATCCTACCCCTCTAACAGTATTTATAAGTTTTATATTAAATCTATTATCTATTTTATTTCTTAAATATCTAATATAAACATCCACTACATTGGTGTCGCCAAAATACTCATACCCCCATATATTTTTTAGGATATCATCTCTAGTAACTACGATACCTTTATTAATTACTAAGTATCTAAGTAAATCAAACTCCTTTTTGGTAAGTTCTAATATACAATCATCATAACTTGCTATATATTTTTTATCATCTATTAAAAGTTTTCCTAATTTCAAACAAGTAGATACTTCTTCTTTTTTAACTGTATTTTCTTTTCTCTTTATACAAACTCTTATTCTTGCAAGTAGTTCTTCGATATAAAAAGGCTTACCTATATAATCGTCTGCACCTATATCAAGTCCCATAACCTTATCAGTTACATTACTTTTTGCAGACAACATTATCACAGATACATCACTCACACTTCTAATTCTTCTTAAAACTTCCATACCATTTAAAGAAGGTAACATTACATCTAGTACTATTACATCATAATTATTAGTTGTAGCCATTTCAAATCCTTCTCTACCATCGTGAACTATATCAACATCATATCCTTCATGTTTTAATTCTAATTGTATAAATCTCGCTATTTTTACTTCATCTTCTATAACTAAAACTCTCTTCATACAAATCCTCCACAAAAAAAGTGTAACCAAACTTGGTTACACTATTATATTATAAACAAAATATATTATCAAAATTATTTTTGAAGTATAAGTTCATTATTTGCTGAACTTTCTAATTTATTTAATCTTATCTTATATCCTTTAACAAAACATATAAATACTACTAAAAGTACTACATGTGGAGCAAGTAAAGATATTAATGCTCCTAAACTAAGAGGTATATCTAAAGCAACTTTTTCTTTTTTAGATATTTTTAAGTCATACGAATTTAATTTTTTTATAAAGCTTTTACCTTTTTTATAAAACTTATCAGTATCTTTTTTTATTTCTGATGTAACTTTATCTTGAGATTCAAAATACAATATTGCATCTACTACATTACCATCAAATTTTTCTAAAACTTCTTTTGCTTCTTTGTATCCTACATTAGTTCTTTGTCTTACTGCATCTATTTGTTCTATATTTATTTCAACCATTTTTATTTCTCCTTTTAAGTTAATTTATAATCCTATTATAAACTATAATTATTAATATAAATTTAGATAAAGATTAAAATTAAATTAAAATGTCTGTACAAATTCAATTATAAATTTAGCTCCCTTTTTAGTATTTTCGCAGTATATTTTTCCATCATGATTATTTACAATAGACTTAACTATCGATAATCCTATTCCATTTTTACCTTTATCGCCTTTATAGTATCTATCAAAAATATAAGGCATATCATCTTCTTTTATACCGTTTCCATCATCTTCGATTGTTATTATTATTTTCGGTTTATCTAGTTTACAAACTATAAATATTTCAGACTTTGCATATCTTAGTGCATTGTCTATAATATTTAGAAATACCCTAGATATATTTTTTTCATCACATAGATACATTATTGATTCTTTAGAAAAATCACACGTAAACTTTATATTTTTACTAATAGCCGTGGCTTGTTTACTTTGAATACAATTAGATAAAACTTCTCTTAAATCACAATTTGAAAGTTTATAATCCTTGGTTATATTATCGATTTTTGATATATATAGTAATTCTTCTATCATTTCTTTTAATTTTTCGCCTTCATCTAATATTATTTCACTTGCTTTTTCACTCTCCATTATATTATACTTTATAGCTTCTGCATAACTTACTATCGACATAAGTGGTGTTCTAAGCTCATGAGATATATTCTGGAAAAATATTTTTTGTTCCCTATCAAATTTATCTAAATACTCTGCACTTTTATTCATAACGTTTAATAACTCATCTAATTCTTTATCTTCAAAATCCATATCCGACCTAGTAAAATCTCCATTTCCTATCTGTTTAGCAAATTTACTTATTTCTTTTATCGGTTTAGATATCTTTTCTGATAAAATAATCGTAGTAAATATAGTAAGTAGTCCTGCTATAAACATAATTACAAATAATAAAATATTTATACCTACTGCAAGTTCTAGTTGCTGTGTTATATCAATGAATAAAATCGTATAAAGTTCTTTATCATCATATAATTTTTCAAGGTTTAATGTAGATATATAGTAGTGTTTATTTTTTATAATCATTTTTTTATTAGATACTTCTTTAATATCTTCATATTGATTTTTTACACTATCTGCTATACTCTCTAAATCACTTGGTATAACAGAATAATAATTATCTATTGGAAATAATATTTCATAATTCGAATTAACTATCATACATTTTGCATTAGAATGTTCTTCCACTTCTTTTACTAGACGGCTCATATATTTATTAATTTCATGTTCATCTTCTGATGGAAGTTTAATAATATTTTCTTTTATAAAAAATTTATCATCTATTAAAGGTTTCAGTTTTTCCTTTTCTTCATAATAATTATTTACATATTTACTAGCTTTATTTAATTCGCTATTAGCATTATTTTTTATATAACTATTTACCAAAATATTAAATGTTATACCTATCCCCAATAAAATAACACCGACTAACATTAAAGTACTTTTTAAAATTCTTATTTTTATACTTTTTTTATTCTTCATTTGTTTTTTTCCCTAATCTAAATCCATATCCCCATACAGTTTCTATTAAAAGATTTGTATCTATTATTTTCTTCCTTAATCTTTTTATAGTATCATCAGCTACTCTAGTTTCCACATAAGCATCATACCCCCAAACATTATTTAATATTTCATCTCTAGATACGGCTTTATCTTTATTTTCAAATAGATAAGTAAGTAAATTATACTCATTCGGTGTAAGATCTATAATTTCATCTTTATATTTCACAATTTTACTAGATGTATTTATACTAACATCTGCAAAGCTAAGTGTTTTGTCATTTTCTCTATTAGTATTTTCGAATTCAATTCTTCTAAATATAGCTTTTACTTTGACTACTAATGACATAGGTCTAAATGGTTTTGTAAAATAATCATCACTACCCAAAGTAATTCCAGTTATATAATCCATATCACTATCTCTTGCCGTTAGCATTAATATAGGTACCGTACTTATTTCCCTTATTTTTGTACATATTTCAAAACCGTCAGAGCCAGGCATCATAACATCAAGTATTATTAAATCACATTTTTCTTTTTTAAATTCTTCAAACAATAAATCTCCATTTTCAAAATCACGAACTTCATAATCCTCATTTTTTAAAAATAGTTTTACAACAGACCTTATGTTTTCTTCATCATCTGCTATATATATTAATTTAGACATATATTCCTCCTTGAAATCTAATTTTATTAATTATATCAAAAAAATCATATATATTTTTGCCACAATTTTGCCACAAATATAATTCAATTTTACGAAGATTAAGTTCTAAAAATTATTTATAATATATTCATAA
>JAGHEK010000110.1 GCA_017889265.1 Romboutsia sp.
AAGACCTTATTTGACTACCCCAAGTTATCTGAGAATATTTACCTTGAATATCTTCTATTTTCTCTTTTTGTTCTAGTTCTTTAAGCTCTATAAGTTTTGCCATAAGCATCTTCATAGCAGTATCTTTGTTTTTATGTTGAGACCTTTCATTTTGACACTGAACTACCACTCCAGTAGGTATATGAGTTATTCTAACTGCAGAATCAGTAGTATTTATATGTTGACCTCCTGCACCCGATGCTCTATAAGTATCTATTTTCAAATCAGACGGATTTATATCAATTTCTATACTATCATCAAGTTCTGGTATAACATCTATCGATGCAAATGATGTATGTCTTTTACCAGAAGGGTCAAAAGGAGATATCCTTACTATACGGTGAACTCCTTTTTCGCTTTTTAGATATCCATAAGCATTATGCCCTTGAATTTGAAGTGTTGCACTTTTGATTCCTGCTTCTGGGTCTTGTAGAATATCTAGAGTGCTTACCTTATACCCTTTTGAATCTGCCCATCTTACATACATTCTAAGTAACATATTAGCCCAATCTTGTGCATCAAGACCTCCAGTACCTGCATTTATAGAAAGTATAGCATTATTTTTGTCATATTCTCCACTAAGTAGAGTTTTTATTTTAACTTCATCTAATTTTTTAGATAATTTAGAAATACTTTCTACTATTTCATCTTCAAAAGAACTATCTTCTAGACCCATTTCTATCAATAATTCAATTTCTTCTAAATCATTTTCTAAAGAAGTAAATTCTTCTATTGTTTCATTTAAAGCTTTATTTTCCTGAACTATCTTTTGAGCATAATCATTATCAAGCCAAAAATCTTGATTATTCATCTTCTTTTCATTTTCTTCTTTTTTTGATTTTAAAGAAGATATGTCAAAGAGAATCCCTCAATTCTTTTATATTTAGACTCATTTTTTCCAAGCTATTTTTATAATCTTGTAAATTTAGCATAAGTCTTTATCCTTTCTTATCTTCCACAGCAATTCTTATATTTTTTTCCACTACCACAAGGACATTCTTCATTTCTTCCTGTTTCAGGTCCTTTTTTTACTTGTTGAACTTCACCATCTACTATATTAGAAGATAAATGTTCAACGTCTACAACTTGTTTTCTTTCAACTTTTTCTTCAACAGTTATATTAAATAAATATTTTATAGTTTCTTCTTTTATATGATGATTCATTTCATTGAACATATCAAAACCTTCATTAGTATAAGCTAAAACAGGGTCTTGTTGACCTATCGCACGAAGACCTATACCTTGACGAAGTTGGTCCATAGCATCTATATGGTCTATCCAATGATTATCTACTGATTGAAGTAAAACCACTCTTTCTATTTCTCTAAATCTATCTGATCCTATCATTTCTTCTTTAGAAGAATAAATCTTTATAGCTATTTCATAAACTTTTTCTATTACATCTTTAGGAGATAATTTATCCATATCCTCTATTTCTATGCTACCTTTTGGCATAAACTGTGAATACATATAATCTTTAAATGCTTCTTCATCTAAGCCATTTTCATTTAAGTACATATCTACCGCTTGTTCTATTATAGAATAAATCATAGCTTCTATTTCTTCTTTTAGATTTTCACCTTCTAGAACTCTTTTTCTTTCTGCATAGATTATTTCTCTTTGCTTATTCATAACATCATCATATTGTAAAACGTGCTTTCTTATACTAAAGTTTCTCCCTTCAACTTTCTTTTGCGCATTTTCAATTGATTTAGTAAGCATTTTATGTTCTATTGGCATATCTTCCTCAAGACCTATTTTTTCAACTACTCCAGTTATTCTTTCACTACCAAAAAGTCTCATTAAGTCATCTTCTAATGATATATAAAATCTTGAACATCCTGGGTCACCTTGACGACCTGCACGACCTCTTAACTGATTATCAATTCTTCTTGATTCGTGTCTTTCAGTACCTATTATGCAAAGACCACCTGTTTTTAAAACTTCTTCTTGTTCTTTTTTAGTTTCTTCTTTGAATGTTTCAAGTATTTTGTCGTATTTATCTTTTGCTTTAAATAAATCCTTATTTTCTTCTTTATCAAGTCCTTCTAAAGTACCATCTAATTGATTTAAAATATCTTCAGAATAACCTATTTTCTTCATTTCTTTTTTAGCTAAGAAACTTGGGTTACCACCTAAAACTATATCCGTACCACGACCTGCCATATTAGTAGCGATAGTTACAGCTCCAAGTCTTCCTGCTTGCGCTATTATTTCTGCTTCTTTATGGTGGTTTTTAGCATTAAGTACCTGATGCTTTATACCCTTTTTCTTAAGAAGTGCAGAAATAAGCTCTGAATTTTCAATAGAAACTGTACCAACTAAAACCGGTTGATTGTTTTTATGTCTTTCAATAATTTCATCAACAACTGCATTAAATTTACCTTTTATATTTTTATAAACTACATCAGGTAGATCTTGTCTTTGAATTGGATTGTTAGTAGGAATTTGAACAACATCCATTTTATATATCGCTTTAAATTCATCTTCTTCAGTTTTTGCAGTACCAGTCATTCCTGATAATTTATTATACATTCTAAAATAGTTTTGGAATGTTATAGTAGCTAGAGTTTTAGATTCTCTTTGAATTTTAAGCCCTTCCTTAGCTTCTATTGCTTGATGAAGTCCTTCAGAATATCTTCTACCAAACATAAGTCTTCCTGTAAATTCATCAACTATTACTATTTCACCGTCTTTACAAACGTAATCTATATCATTTTTCATTATTTTATGTGCTTTTAATGCTTGATTTATATGATGATATAATTCCATATGTTCTATATCAGTTATATTTTCAACATTAAAATAAACTTCTGCTTTTTTTATTCCCGATTCAGTTAATGATACAGACTTTTGTTTTTCATCAATTTCAAAGTTTTCATCATTTAAAGTTAAAACGAAAGTATTTGCATCAGAATAAAGATATGTAGACTTATCTCCAGGTCCAGAAATTATAAGAGGAGTTCTAGCTTCGTCTACAAGTATAGAGTCAACCTCATCAACTATAACATAGTTTAACCCTCTTTGAACTCTTTGTTCCTTATGAATTACCATATTATCTTTTAAGTAATCAAATCCGTACTCATTATTAGTTCCATAAGTTATATCACAATCATATTGTGCTTTTCTAGTTGCACTATCTTGACCATGAATTATAACTCCAACAGTTAATCCTAAAAATTCATAAAGCTTACTCATAAGCTCTTTATCACGCTTTGCAAGATAATCATTAACAGTTACAACGTGTACACCTTTTCCAGTAAGTGCATTCAAATATACAGGAGTAGTACCAACTAGAGTTTTACCTTCTCCAGTTTTCATTTCTGCAATTCTTCCTTGATGTAAAACTATACCACCTATTAATTGCACTCTATAATGTCTCATACCTAAAACTCTAGAAGATGCTTCTCTTACAACTGCAAAAGCTTCTGGTAATATATCATCTAGAGTTTCTCCCTTTGATAATCTATCTTTAAATATATTAGTCATATTTTTTAATTCTTCATCAGACATTTCTTTAAACTTTGGTTCTAAAGAATCTATCTTATCAACAATTTTATTAAATTGTTTCATTTCTTTTTTATAAGCCATATTAAACAGGTTATCTAAAAAGCCCATATTAAAATTCCTCTCTCTCTAATAAATCTATAATTTTAATAATATGTATTTTATTAATTAACTTAAACTTTTAACTTTTATTATTGTATCATAAATATAGTTTTTATAATACTAAAAACTATATATTTATCATAATAAGGATATATTTTATCTTCAAAATAAATATTTTAAAAAATAAAAGGTCGTTGCTCTCTATTTTTAGTGCAACAACCTGTTTTTAATTGTACTAATATAAGTTAAAAATATTTTATATCATATTTTTTATATCGTTACCACTTAAAACTAATATATCCCCTATGTTTATTACTGTTGATCCTTTAGGTACTAATATTTTATCATCCCGTTTTATCATAACAATAAGTATTTCTTCTGGTATTCCAGCATCTACAATACTTTTATTTTTCCACTTATTATCTTCTGTTATCATTACTTCTAGTAATTGAGTGTTTATTTCTCCTGTATAGTCTGTAAATGTTTTTAATACAGAGTTTTCTTGCTCAGTTTCAATTAAATCTAGTATATTAGCAACTTTAGGTATAAACGTTCCCTGTATAGCAACAGAAAATAAAGCTATAAAAAATATTATATGAAAAATATCATTTTCAATATTAACACCATATGTTGTTGCAAATATTGCAAAAACAACTGATGCTGCTCCTCTAAGTCCCACCCATGATATAAATATTTTTTCCTTTATTGTAAATTCAAAAGGATAGAGTATTATGAATGTTGCTAGCGGTCTAGCAACTAATATCATAAATAAAGCTATTGATATTGATATTGTTGTAACCTGAAGAACTTTCGATGGAAAAGATAAAAGACCTAATAAAAAAAACAACCCTATTTGCATAATCCAAGATATAGCATCAAAAAATTGGAACATACTTTTTTTGTGGAGTATCTTGCTATTTCCTATAATTATACCGGATATATAAACACTTAGATATCCATTTCCACCCAAATACTGACTAAATGAGTAAGAAAGTATAGCTACTGCCATAACAAAAATTGTATAAAATCCTTCTATTTCAAAGTCTGAGTGTCTAATTACATAAACTGTAACTTTTGCAATCAAAAATCCTATTATTAATCCAAATACAATCTGGTTTATTATTATAGAAAACATATTAATTAAATTTAATTGGCTTGGATTTTTCATCATACTTAAAATTATAATTGTCATCATATAAGCAACGGGGTCATTACTTCCACTCTCAATCTCTAAAAAAGATGCTAATGAACCTTTTAAGTTTAACTTCTGAGATCTTAAAACAGCAAATACTGATGCAGCATCTGTAGATGCTACTATTGCACCTATTAAAAACCCTTCTTGTAATGTAGTTTTCATTAATAAATGACAAAACACTCCTGTAAGACCAGCTGTAATTATAACACCTAGTGACGACATTAATATCGATGGAATTGCTACAGGCTTTGAAATACTCCAATTAGTTCCAAAACCTCCATAAAACATGATAAATACTAATGCTAAAGAACATAAATGACTTGTTAATTCATAGTTATCAAAATAAATTCCTACTAATCCTTCTGAACCAAATAGCATTCCAAGTACAATAAATATTAGAAGCATTGGTACTCCAAACTTATAAAGTACCTTGCTAGATGTTATACAAATAATTAATACTAATCCACTTATTATCATTAATTCCGTCATAAAATCTCCCCCTTATATATGTTTTTTAAGTAGATTTTTATTAATATTATTTTATAAATTTTATATCTTATTTCAAATAATTTACGTTAATACATACTATATTTATGTTTCTAAATTTTCAATAAATTATCATATAATTATAATTGATTATTATATTTTAAATTTATACTCTATTCCTGTTCTATTAGACCATAACCTCCGTTATGTCTTTTGTAAACTATTGAAATTTCATCACTTTCTACATCTCTAAACATATAAAATCCATGTCCTAATAGCTCCATTTGAAGTATTGCTTCTTCTTTGCTCATAGGTTTCATATCAAACTTTTTAGTTCTCTCTATGACTATATCTAAATCTTGTTTATCATTTTCATCAACCTCTATATTTTCATATCTTATGCTATCATTTTTCTTGTGTTTATCTTGAAGTTTATTTTTATATTTTCTTAATTGTTTGTTTAATTTATCGTACACAACATCTATTGCTGCATATAAATTTTCCTCACTATCTTCTGCCCTTATTATAGGCCCACTTATAGGTATTATAGTTACTTCTATTGTTTGTCTTGATTTTTTAGCTCTAACAGTAACTCTTACTTCTGTTTCTTCGTGAAGGTAAAAATCTAATCTTCCTAGTTTTTCATTTATGGTATCTTTTATACCATCTGTTAATTCCATTTGTTTTCCTGATATTGTTATTTTCATAAAAAGATCTCCCTTCAAAAATAAACTTTATTTATTGTTTATATTATTTTATGTTAAATCCCTTTATATTCTTAACTTTTTTTAATTTTTTATTCTATTTTTTGAAAAGATAGATTGTCAATACAAGTGCAACACTTTATATTTATGTTGCATTAAAGACCTCTGCAGGTGTTTTATATCCGAGACACTTGCGGGGTCTATTATTTATTACAGTAACAATAGCATCAAGCT
>JAGHEK010000021.1 GCA_017889265.1 Romboutsia sp.
ATCTTTATTTATACAATCTAAATCTATTGGAACTAAAGTTACAGTTTCAAACTCCATAAATTGTCCGTATTCATTTTTATCAGATTTTTTTGTTAATATTGAATTCTCAATTCTTATACCGTATTCGCCATTTTTATAGAAACCTGGTTCGTTACTAGTTAACATTCCTTCTTCTAAAACTACACTATCATTTCTTTCTGGAACTACATTCCATCTAAATCCATTAGGTGGCTCGTGAACATTTAAAACAAATCCTATTCCGTGACCAGTTCCGTGTTTATAATCAAGACCTTCATTCCATAGAGGTCCTCTAGATAAAATATCTAAATTCATTCCTCTACAACCATACATAAACTTAACCATAGAAAGTCTTATCATACCTCTTAGAACATTAGTGAAATTATTTTTCATTTCATCTGAAATTTCACCTAAAGATATAGTTCTAGTTATATCAGTAGTTCCATCAAAATACTGACCTCCAGAATCAATTAAATAAAGACCCTCTTTTTCTAATTTATAGTTACTATTTTCATCTGCATTATAATGAACTATTGCACCGTGATCTTTATATGCAGAAATACTAGAAAAACTTGGTTCTATAAAATCTTGTTGTTCTTTTCTAAATTCTTCTAGTTTTTTACTTGCACTTATTTCAGTTATATCAATTTTTCCTACATTATTTTTTAACCAATATATAAACTTAGTAACTGCTACCCCATCTTTTATATGACAGTTTCTTATATTATTTATTTCTACTTCATTTTTTATAGCTTTAAATAACATAGTTGGATTTTCTTTTTCTATTTTTCTTACGTTTTTAGGTATATTATTATAAATAGAATAATTAACTTTGTTTATATCAAGTAAAACTGCTTCTTTTTCATCTATATTTTTTACAAATTCATATATATAATCATAGTCCATTATTTTTACATTTTCTTTAGAAAATTCTTCTTTTATATCATCAGTTAATTTATCAGAATCAACAAATAAGTAAACTTCATCTAAAGTTACTACTGCATAAGATAAAACAACGGGATTATATAATACATCTTTTCCTCTTATATTAAATAACCAAGCAATGTCATCTAAAGTTGATATTATATGAGTAGTAGCATTATGTTTTTTTATAGAATTTCTAAGTCTTTCTAATTTGCTTGAAAAACTTTCTCCTGAATATTTAGTTTCTAGTAAAAATGCTTTTTCTTTAGGTAAAGAAGGTCTTTCATCCCATATTTTATCCACTAAATCATCTGAATATTTTATTGATACATTTTTAAATTCTAGCTTCTTAGCTAAATTTAAACCTTCACTAGCATTTACAACTTTACCATCAAATCCTAAAAAAGTATCCTTTTTTATATTTTCTATTAAATATTCTTCTAAAGTTAATACATTTTCTTCGCCCATTTTATAAAGCTTTATTTCAGTATTTTTAAGTTCATTTTCTGCCTGTAAAAAATATCTTCCATCAGTCCATAATATAGCTTCATCTAAAGTTATAAGTAAAGTTCCTGCTGAACCTGTAAATCCTGACATAAACTTTCTACACTCAAAGTACTTTCCTACATATTCACTCTGATGATAATCAGAAGAAGGTATTATATATGCACTTATGTTTTCTTTTTTCATAAGTTCTCTAAATTTTTTAATATTATTATTTATCATAAAAACACTCCTTTTTGATATTATACTATAAAAAAAATAGAGCTTAAAGCCCTATATAAACGGATTGTAAAATCTTGAACCATTAACTTTTAGCATTACTAAAGATATAATTACTAACCCTAAAAACAATGCTATTGATATATAATCAAGTTTAGTAAACTTTTTAGCATTATACCAAGTACGCCTTTTATTAGTACCGAATGCTCTAAGTTCCATAGCAAGACTTATTTTATCTATTCTTTCTAATGAAGAAAATATAAGTGGCATAAGTATTGCCGAAGAATTTTTTATCCTTTTTAATAATTTTTCATTCTTTGACATATCTATACCTCTTGCTTGTTGAGCAAAAGATATATCTTTATAATCTCTTTGTATATCAGGTATATATCTAAGAGCAATAGAAACTGAATATGCTGCTTTATAATTTACTCCTATTTTATTAAGAGATGCAGCAAACTCACTAGGCTCAGTAGTTAATATAAAAAGAAGTGCAAGTGGTATAGTTGCAAAATACTTTAATATAACATTAAACTGATAAAAAAGTTGTTCTTTAGTAAGTTTATAAGGTCCAAACATATCAAATATTACAGTTTCTGTTCCATATATTTTAACCCCTTCGTACGGAGAAAATATAAATATGAATATAGAGTTAAGAACTAAAAAGAAAAGTATAAAATACAAAACGAACGATATTTCTTTAAACTCTATTTTAGATAATTTAAAAGATATTATACCTACTAAAAATAACAAAATTAAAACTCTAGTATCATAAGTTATCATACTGGCTAAACTAAAAAGCAAAAAGCATATTAACTTAGTAACACCACTTAATTTATGAATAGGTGAGTCTTTTTTTATAAACGACAACATTTCTGAATTCATATTTTTCTCACCTGCCTATCATAATTTATAAATTTATTTACAAAATCAGTAGTGTCAGTTATTTCACAATTGATAGCTAACTCTTGTAAAGAAGTTTCTTTTAAATTAGCATTTTTTATCACTTCTTTATTAGTAAGTATTTTTTCTGGGATATCACTAGCTAAAACTTTTCCATCTGCTAAAACTACCACATTATTAGTATACTCTAACATTAGATGCATATCGTGAGTTACCATTATTATAGTAACACCTTTTTTATTAAGTTCTACTAAAAACTCCATTATTTCAGTATAATGTTTAAAGTCTTGCCCTGCAGTTGGTTCATCAAGTATTATAACTTCAGGATTTAAAACTAATATTGATGCTATAGTTACTCTTTTTCTTTGTCCATAACTTAAAGCATTTATAGGCCAATTTCTATGTACATAAAGTCCACACACTTTTAAAACTTCATAAACTCTTTCTTTAACTTTTTCTTCATCAATACCTCTTACTCTAAGTCCAAAAGCTACTTCATCAAATATCATAGTTTTTGATATCATTTGATTTGGATTTTGCATTACAAAACCTATTTTTTCAGAACGCATTTTTATAGTTTCATCAACCATATCTTTTCCATCAAAAAGTATTCTTCCACTAGTAGGCTCATAGAATCCACAAACAAGTTTTGATATAGTAGATTTACCTGCACCATTTTTTCCTGCTATTGCAAGCATATCACCTTTATTAACTTTAAAAGATACGTTCTTTAATATTTGTTTTTCTTTAGTATATGAAAAGCACACATCTTCAAACTCAAGTATAGTTTTACCTTCTTTAGTATTATTAGAAGAACTCGCCTTTTCATACCAAGAATTTACCTTTTGTTTATAGTCTTTTGCAGTTAAGTTCTTATCAATTTCACAACCTGCATACTTAAGTGCAGTTAAATAAAGAGGCTCCCTAACACCTATTTTCAACAGTATATCACTAGATAGAAGTTCATTTGGTGTAGTATCAGATATTATCTCTCCTTTATCCATAACTATTATTCTATCTAAATCACGATGAAGTACGTCTTCTAATCTGTGTTCTATTATTAAAATAGTTTTGTTCTGAGTTTTTTTGATTTCATCTATAAGTTCGATTGCACTTTTTCCTGTTGCAGGATCTAAACTAGCAAGTGGTTCATCAAAAAGTAATATTTTAACATCATCAACACTTACCCCTGCTAAACTTACTCTTTGTTTTTGACCACCTGATAATTTATATGGCGAAGAATTTATTTCATCATATATATTTACTTTCTTAGATGAATCAGAAACTATTTTTATCATTTCATCTTGACTAACACAATTATTTTCTAATTTAAATGCTATATCTTCTCCAACAGTAAGACCTATAAACTGGCTATCTGGGTCTTGTAAAACAGTTCCTACCATTTTTGATAGTTCAAATATATTTTTATTTTTTATATCTTCCCCATTAACTTTTAAAGTTCCAGTAAATTCTCCATTATGATAAAAAAATCCTATTCCATTTATGCAATTAGATAAAGTACTTTTTCCACATCCAGAAGGACCAACAATAAGAACTTTTTCACCTTCATATATTGTCAAATTTATATTTTTTAGAGTTTGAGTATTTTGTGATTTATATTTGAAGCTAAAATTTTCAAACTCGATGATTTTTTTTCTCATAACTTACTCCTTTTACAAACCTTTACTCATCTATTTTTAAACTTCCATCGTTTACTTTAGATTTTGAATAAGCCATTAATATTAAAGTCCCTATAGTACCAACAGTAATCATATTAGATATACCACCTATTATACCTTGTAAATAAACTTTATTAGCAGGCTCTGCATATATTAATATATCTAAAGTTGGCGCTACTAAAAACCATGCAGTGGCATTTGCTATTATCTGAGATATATTAAACTTTATTATTTTTTCTTTATTTAAAGTTCCTTCCATTACCTTAAACTTTTTAGATAAAAATCCTATAACAAGTCCTACCACACCAGATGCTATAACCCAACTAAACCAAGGCATACCATAAAATATTAAGTCTTTAAGTGCATGTCCTATAAAACCTATTAAAAACCCTGCAACAGGTCCATAAATAACAGACATAAAAGCTAGGTATGCATATGCTGTTTCAATATTTGTATTAGGTATTCCACTAGGTATAGATGCAAATCTACCTAAAACCATAAATACTGCCGCTCCTATACCTATAGCAACGATAGTTTTTATAGAAAATTTACTTTCTTTCATATTATCCCTCCATCAATTCAAATAAATTACAGCTTTCAGTATAAATGTTAATATATAAAATGTCAACCGATTATCCATATAATCATACTACATATATATTTTTCATATCATATAATCCGTATTTTTTATCTTTTTTTCTTATTTTTATTCGATTTTTTATCTTTTTTTATAATATTCCCTTTATTAAAGTTCACCTTATTAGACTTATTAGAAAAATTTCTATTTTCTCTTGGTTTTATAAGACATCTAGGCCCATATCCTATTAAATCTTCTCTACCTGCTTCGACTAAAGCTTTATAAACCAAATCATAATTTCTAGGTGCTTTATACTGAAGTAATGCTCTTTGCATAGCTTTTTCAGTCTTAGATTTAGGTATATACATAGGTTTCATAGTTAATGGGTCAAGTCCTGTATAAAACATAGTAGTAGATAAAGTTCCTGGTGTTGGATAAAAATCTTGCACTTGTTCTGGTTGATAATTAGTATCCCTTAAATATTCTGCTAATTCTATAGCAGAATTTAATGTAGAACCTGGATGTGAAGACATTAAATACGGTATTATATATTGTTTTTTACCTAACTTTTTATTTATATCAAAGAATTTTTGTCTAAATCTATCATAAGTATCACCTGCAGGTTTTTGCATATGTTGTAGCACTTCTTCTGAAATATGCTCTGGAGCTACTTTTAACTGACCACTTACATGATGTTCTATAAGTTCTTTCATGAATTTATTATCTTTATCTGCCATAACATAATCATATCTTATACCAGACCTTACAAATACTTTTTTAATTTTTGGTAATTTTCTAACTTTCCTTAAAAGTTCTAAGTATTCACTATGATCAACCTCTAGATTTTTACATGGCTTTGGATGAAGACACTGTTTATTTTTACAAGCTCCCAATCCTTTAGTTACTTGTTTTTTACAAGCAGGTTTTCTAAAGTTTGCAGTAGGCCCTCCAACATCATGTATATAGCCTTTAAAATCAGGCAATGTAGTTATATATTTAGCTTCATCAATTATAGATTCTTGACTCCTACTTTGAACTGCTCTTCCTTGATGAAAAGTTATTGCACAAAACGAACAACTACCAAAACACCCTCTAGAACTCACTATACTAAATTTTACTTCTTCTATTGCAGGTATTCCACCATCTTTTTCATATATAGGATGGTAAGTTTTTTGATAATCAAGCGCATAAACTCTATCTAATTCTTCTCTTGTTAAAGGAGTTTCTGGTTTATTTTGAACAAAATATTTTTCTCCATGTTTTTGAACTATAACTTTTCCTCTGAAAGGATCTTGTTCATCATACTGTATTTTGAATGCCTTTGCATATAACTCTTTACTCTCGCAAATTTCTTTATACGATGGAATTTCTATATAATCATCATAGACTTCATCTAAACTATCTACTATATAACAAGTCCCATTTATATGCCTTATATATTTTGGATCAAATCCATTATTAAGCGCATCTGCTAGTTCTAATATTTGCTTTTCACTCATTCCATAAGACAAAATATCCGCACCGCTATCTATAAGTATAGATTTCCTTACTTTATCCGACCAATAGTCATAATGACCAAATCTTCTAAGACTTGCTTCTATACCTCCTATAATTATAGGTATATGCTTATAAGCCTCTCTTATTTTATTACAATAAACTATAACAGCTCTATCAGGTCTAAAGCCCATTTTTCCACCAGGAGAATACATATCCTTATCTCTTAGCTTTTTGCTAACAGAATAATGATTAACCATAGAATCCATATTACCACTGTTTACTAAAAATCCAAGCCTTGGTCTACCTAGTTTCATAAAATCATCAGTACTTTTCCAATTAGGTTGCGCTATTTTATTCCTACTTTATATCCTGCATTTTCTAGAACCCTAGATATTATAGCAGTTCCAAAACTATGATGATCAACATATGCATCACCAGTTACTAAAACAAAATCTAATTGTTCCCAACCTCTATCTATCATATCTTCTTTGCATATAGGCAAAAATTTATTTTTCATGTTATCACCTCTTTATCTTTTTAATTATTATAACATAAATTTATTAATAAAATAAAAAGGCCTATCAAAAGATAAGCCTTTTTTATTATGCTTTGAATATAGTATTCCCTTGTTTTATAGTTTCTAAAACTTTTATTTCTTTTAAGTTTTCTTTAGAAACTTCAAGTGGGTTTTTATCTAAAACTACAAAGTCAGCATATTTTCCTACTTCTATACTTCCTTTTATATCTTCTTCAAAGTATTGGTAAGCACCATTTATAGTAACAGCTTTTATAGCTTCCATAACTGGTATTACTAGATCTTCACCTAAAACTCTACCACTTTGAGTTTTTCTGTTAACTGCATTGTGTATAGCTAAAACCATATTTGGCATTTTTACTGGTGGATCTTGGTGTAAAGTAAAGTTCATTCCTCTATCTAATGCCCACTTAGCTGGACTTAAATGATTAGCTCTTTCTGGACCAAATACTGATTCATAGTGATAATCTCCCCAGAACCATATATGATCTAAGAAGAATGTTGGTATTATACCAAGCTTTTTCATATCATCTAATTGATCTTCTCTAACTGTTTGAGCATGAACCATAACAGGTCTTAACTCTTCTTTACTTCCAGTTTCTTCTAATGCTTTTTTATAACATCTTATGAATTGGTCTCCAGCAGCATCTCCATTAGTATGAACGTTTACTTGTATATTTCTTTCTATACAACCCTTGAAATATTCAGTTACAACTTCATCTGGTTGAGTCCCATATCCACAATAATCAGCACTTTCACCTGCTGGTACTTCATAGTAAGGCTTAGTTAACCAAGCAGTCTTACCTTGAGGAGAACCATCTAACCAAGTTTTACCACCTAATAATTTATAATGGTTGAAGTAGTTTCTCTTTGGAGTATTTTCATTTTGTAATAAATCGAAAGTTACTTGTTGAACAGCAAATCCAACTATATCCATTTTTAATACGTTAGCTTGAGCTGCTCCCATTAATAATTGATGCATTCCTTTATCTACACTTGCATCTTGTGCAGTAGTTATACCTAAACTAGCATATATATCTTGAGCTTTTGATATACAGTTCATTAAAGTTTCGAATGAAGGAGTTGGTATAGCTTTTTTAACCTCTGGATCTAAACATGCATTTTCTTCTAAAACTCCATTTGGTTCTTTAGAATCACTAGATACAGTTCTAACTACTCCACCTTCTGGAACTCTATAATCATCACCAACATATCCCATTAACTCTAAACCTTTTGAGTTAGCAATAGCTATATGTCCTGATGCATGAGATATAAACATAGGTATATCTTTAGATACTTTATCTAAATCAAACTTAGTTGGGTGTTCTTCCCCTTCGAATTTAGTATTATCATAACCAAATCCTATTAACCATTCACCATCTTTTGGTGGGTTATTCTTTAACTTGTCATTAAGAGCATTTATAAATTCTTCTTTAGAATTGCACTCTGATAAATTCACTATCATTAAAGTTTGCGCTATCGCAACTATATGACCGTGAGGATCTATAAATCCTGGTAATAGAGTTTTCCCTTCTAAATCTATTTTTTCAGTCGATTCATCGGCTAAACTTAATATTTCTTGAGTAGTTCCTACAGATTTTATTATTCCATCTTCTACTAAAACAGCTTCTTGTATTGATTCATTTTTATCTACTGTAACTACTTTAGCATTAAAATAAATCTTTTTACTCATATTGTTTCACCTCTTTAAAAATTTTTATAAATTTATGTAAAACTACCTATTATTAGTAAATACCAATAACAAGTAGTTTCATAGCAAAATTAGTATTATTTTTTAAATTGCTCCCAATGCTTGAATGTAAATACTGCTAAAGCTGTTACGTTTATACCACAAAGTACAAATAATAATAAGTCAACAGCTTCGAATACAACATTAGCACCAAATACTGCAAGTGTTCCTGCTAATACAACTAATGCTAAATATATAGCTATATTTTGGTTTATTGGATTTTGCTTAAATAACTTAGTCATATAGTAATAAGAACCTAATATAGTTGTTAAAGCTGATAATACAGTAAATGCTGATAATACTATAAGACCAAATATACCTACAACATGTTCAGCAGTAGCAAAATATCCTGCTAATCTTTGAACAGTTGATGCAGCAGCACCAGTTTCATCAACTAAATGTAAAGTTCCTGCATTAACTCCATAAGATGCTATATAAGAAGTTACAACTATTGAAACGAAAACTGTAACAGCAGTTGGTAATAAAGATATCATAGCTGCTTCTCTTGGTTCAGTATCAGCTTCTTGAGCTGCCATTGCTAAAGCACCAAGACCAGTTTCTGCAGTTTGTAAAACTTTTTGCATACCAAGTATAAGACCAAGTGGTACCCCAAACATAGCCCCAACTGGATTTGATAATCCTTGAATCATTCTATCAAAGAATACTGGTATATAATCACTAGTTTTGAAAACGAACATTATAAAGAATATAAAATATCCTACAACAGCTGTTCCTATCATATAAGTCATAGCGTTCATAAATAACTCATGCTTTTTAGATAAAACTAAAAGAGCAACAACAATTATAACTGGAACAACTATAAATAAATATCTTTGAACTAATGATAGTTCTATTCCAAATTCTTCTCCTAATATAGTAGCAGCAACAGAGTCTATACCACTAAATTGGAACCCTCCAAATCCGAATACCGCAAGTGCAACGAATGCAACTGCATACAATTTACCTAAACTTGGATGTAATAATGAAGATATATACTCTTTAGGAGTCTTTTTCATTATCTTAGAGTTTAGAGTTTCAGAATATGAAACAGGTAACATTACTGCTGAACCTAATAAAGCCCATATTGCCATCGATTCGATAAATGGTTGTCCATTTGCAGATAATTTCGATAACGCTCCTAAAACACCTATTATAGCACCTGTACCTATCATTGCACCTAAAGATATAGATGCAGGACCTATAACATTCTTCATGTTTAACTTTGATGGAGTAGTGGCCTGCTTTTGTATAATGAATATACTTCTAATAGCCATAGTAGCCCCAACAATAAGCATAAACGGTATAAATACCGGCCAAACAGCTTCCGATATTGCCGTTATTGCATGTTCAAGTTGTAATAAAATGTTCTCCATTTAACTCTCCCTTTCGTAAAAATATTATACCAAGTGTCATAAAAAGACACTTTCCCATAAGTATATTATCTTTTCTTAATCGAAAAAAGTCAATCAGTATTTTAAAAATTTTAGCGAATTCAAATTATTCAAATCAAAAATATAATTCAAATTAAAATTCTAATTATCATTCATTATTTTAGCATACATTAACGCTTTGTCTATTTTTTCTAGGATATAGTCTTTTTCACAAACTAATACTTCATCATCTCTTGTCCATATGGTATCAAAAAAATCATCACATATTATTTTAAATTTATTATCCCTTACAATAGAATAATCATAAATATTTTCTTCTGGATGCATTTTTAATATTTTCAAATCTCGCGATAAATACAATGAAGGATTTTTGTTATTTTTAAACAATTCAACAAACCCATCTTCAACCAACTTTATGTTAATATTATTCGAGTTAGCTATAATATTTTTTATATAATTTATATGTTTTTGCATTTGATGTATATTAAGTTTAACATGTCTATTAAAAAAATGTATTTCTCCAGTTGCCATATACCTTATAAGCTCTTTTTCATATATAAGCACCTTCATTTTAGATTTATAAGTCATATTCTCTAAGAACATATTTATCTGTCTTAAATCATCTAGTAAGTACGGTTCTTCTTTGAAAACTTCTAATGAAATCTCTTCAAATAAATCTTTTGGCATGAAAAATTCATTTATTGAACCTATTAAAAATCTTAAATCAGTTCCCATTATATACTGTATCCATATTTTTTCTTTTATTATATCATATGAATTTTTATAATAAACAAGTTTTTCTCCTCTTGATTTCCTTATATCATCTAATGTATTATACGCCTCATCTACTATGCTTTTTTTTCTAGATATATTGGTAAACAAGCATCTTTTATCTTTAGTAAACATAGCAGTATGAAACATAGCCCCTTTTATAACTGATAATATAGAATTTGATGCTATATCGCAATTATAAAGTTTAAAATCCATACAAGAGTAAGAAGTTATCATATTTATAATCAATATAGTATTAAATATTATATCATCATTTTCACCCTCAAAGCCCATTAATATACTTACTTTTATATTTTTTTTAAGACTCATACTGTGCAGTATTTTTTTCATATTAGAAATAGCCATCTTATCTGCATTATTTAAACTATATAAGTTAACGTATATTATTATATCCATGTTTTCAGATTTTTCTATAAACATCTCTGCATACTTTGCTAAATATTGTTTCCTAAGGCGAGGATTAATATGTAAAGTACTATTATAATTATCTTCTAAGTTTGCTAGATTATTCTTTTCATATATACTTGGTATATTTTTTTGAACAGTATTTACATAAGAATCTTTAAGGCTATATTCTAAGTACCCTTTTAACTCATCATCATTATCTATTTCCGTATTTATCTCAAAATATTCTTTTAATTCTAATTTTGAACTTTCAGTTAAAGAATTAACAATAAAATTAGATGTCATTTTACAGATATTGCTTATATTTTTTTGTGTAGGTATATTTTTACCATTAACCCATTTACTTATATAAGAAATATCATACCCTAACTCTTTAGCCAAAACTATTTTTTTTTGATTGGAAAGATATAAAAGTTTTTCTAGCAATTGGCCAAATGTCATATTCTTCAATCCTATTTCCTCCTATTTTCAAATATTTAAAAACATTTTAGTACAAATTATACCATATAATTAATTCAATTTCTAATATAGTTTTAATATTTTTTGAATTTTTTTTGATTTTATTGAATTTTTTTTATATTTTTGAATTTTAATTCTATATTTTTATAAAAAATAACCTCCTTCGGATGGATTTATTATTCTTCCATTTTAACCAAAGGAGGTTATTTTTTCATTATATAAATTTTATAAAATTTCAAGTTGGCAAATATTAGTTAAATTAAACACTAATGGTATGTACCTCCTTTATTTTATATCAAAAAATTTAATAATTTCTTCTTCATTATAATTTATAATTAAATCTCTATTGAAATTATATTTTTTTACCACTTCTTCGCAATTAGAAAAATTGCATATATCATAGCATATATGAGCATCACTTCCAAATATAACTTTTACATTATACTTTTCACAATATTTAAGAAGTTCTCCTACGTTTTCCCAAGCTCCTTCTCTAAACGTAGTAGGTTTTAAAGACGAATTATTAATCTCAAATATAACTCCTTCTTCTTTTGCTACTTTAACAACTTTTTCATAATCCACAGGATATCTACTATCATCCAGATGACCTATTATTTTTACTTTTTTGTGTTTCATCGCATTTATAACTGCACTAGTATTTTCTTCTTTGCTACCATATGGTATGCAAGGCGGATGAAGGCTCGCTATATAATAATTAAGATAATATCCTAAATCATCATCTATATCTATATTACCTTCAGTATCTAATATATTAGCTTCAACACCTTTTATTATTCTAACACCATCTATCTCATCAGGAATACAAGCTATATTGTTAAAATAATACTGATGTGGTGCAGCAGGCATACTAGGTCCGTGTTCAGACATACCTAAATATTTTAAGTTTTTACTCTTAGCAAACTTTATATTCTCATCAATAGTACTGTATGCGTGTCCACTTACTATACTATGAACGTGTAAATCTATAAATGGTTTCATAAACCCTCCTTATTTAGTTAAATTTTTAAATTTATCTTTAAATAAATCTCCTAAGCTTCCTAAACTGTCTTCTGTTTGTAAAAACTCAGAGTAATCTTCTTCAGGTTCTTTGTTAGCTTCTTTTAGAGATACTACAAGTCTTCTATTTTTAGGTTTAAAATCTATTACCATAGTAGTTATAGTATCTCCTACGTTTATTATATTACTTATTTTACCTACTCGTTCTTCACTAACTTCTGATAATGGTAAGAATGCATCTACACCTTCTCTTATTTTTATAAAAGCTCCTTTTTCTATAATTCTTATAACTTCACCAGTTACTAAAGAATTTATGCTAATTTCATTTTTTATAATTTCCCAAGGATCATTATTTATATCTTTTAAGGCAAGGGCAAACTTTTTATCTTCTTTATTTATATCAAGAACATAAACTTGAACTTCTTGATTTTCTTTTATCAAATCTTGTATATTATCAACTTTTTCCCAAGATAAATTATTTTTATGAAGTAACCCCTCTATACCTCCAATATCAACGAACGCTCCATAATCAAGTATCTTAGTAACTCTACCTTCTCTTTTTTGACCTACCGAAAGAGAATTAAATAGGTCCTCTTTTCTTTTATTTTCTTCTTGTATACGTCTTTCTTTTTCTATCCTTTGTTGTTCTTTTCTTTCTTTTTTCTCTTTTTCTATTTGTAATCTTCTTTCTTCTTTTTCTTTATCTATTCTTTCTTGTAACACTTCTCTATGACTTGCCACTAATTTATTTTTAGAAATTTCTTTTATATATACTTCTAAAAACTTACTTTCGTAATCTTTAGTATTTTTAACAAATTTAGTATCAAGTTGTGATATTGGTATAAATATTTCTTGAGTTTTATAATTTGCAAATATACCTCTTTCTATGCTTTTTGTAGTATTTACCGTTAGTATCTTTTTATTTTCAAAAGCATCTTCAAGCTCTTTAAAATCATTTTGTTTATCTAACATTAATTTAGATATATATATTATTCCATCTTTATTTTGTACTTTAGTTATTATACCTGTTATTTCATCATCAATCTTATAAATATCTTCTATGTAACTTCCTTTTGGTAAATTTAAGTCTTGTATATTTATTAATCCATCAAACCCAAAATTCATATGTAATATAACTTCATCTTTATTTATTTTAGATATTTTAGCAGTTACAACTTCACCTATTTTTATATCTTTAAATTCATCTTCTTGCATTTTTAGTAATTCTTCCATAGATAAATTTTCCATAAAATCCATACCTCCTATTTTTTATATTATTATATCACTAAATCTTATATTTTAAAATTTAGTTTTAACAAAAAAACCTCAGTAAAAACCGAGGTTATGCTTGGAGGCGATACCCAGATTCGAACTGGGGATAAAGGAGTTGCAGTCCACTGCCTTACCACTTGGCCATATCGCCATATCTTATATTTTAATTATATGTAATATATAAAAAAAGTTTCCTAAAATTTTTAAAAAAGGTAGATAAAAATATCTACCTCAAAAATTATTTTAAAAATTCTACTAAATCATTTTCAACAGTATCAATTCCTGTTACTCCAAAGTTTTCAACTATAAACTTAGCTACATTTGGAGATAAAAATGCAGGAAGTGTTGGCCCTAAATGAATATTTTTTACACCTAGATATAATAAAGATAAAAATACTATTATAGCTTTTTGCTCATACCAAGCTATATTATAAACTATAGGTAAATCATTTATATCATCAAGCCCAAAAGCCTCTTTCAATTTCATAGCAATAACTACTAAAGAATATGAATCATTACATTGACCTGCATCTAAAACTCTAGGTATACCATTTATATCACCTAAATTCAATTTATTATATCTATATTTTGCACAACCTGAAGTAAGTATAACTGCATCTTTTGGTAATGCTTTAGCGAACTCAGTATAATAAGTTCTTGATTTAGCTCTACCATCACAACCACTCATTACAACAAATTTACCAATGTCTTTGTTTTTAACTGCCTCAACTATCTTATCTGCTAAAGATATTACTTGGTTATGTGCAAATCCTCCTATTATTTCCCCTTCTTCTATTTGAGTAGGAGGTTTACAAGTTTTTGCTTTTTCTATTATTACAGAGAAATCCTTATCGTCTTCGCTATTTCCTTTTATATGTGTACAACCTTCAAATCCTGCTGCACCAGTAGTAAATAATCTATCTTTATAAGTATCTTTAGGTGGTACTATACAGTTAGTAGTCATAAGTATTGGACCATTGAATTTTTCAAATTCGTCTTTTTGGCTCCACCAAGCTCCTCCATAGTTACCAACAAAATGAGAATATTTTTTAAATGCTGGATAAGAATGCGCAGGTAACATTTCAGAATGAGTATATACATCTATTCCTGTACCTTCTGTTTGTTTTAATAACATTTCTAAATCTTTTAAATCGTGTCCTGATACAAGTATTCCTGGATTATTTCTAGTTCCTATATTTACCTTAGTCATTTCAGGATGTCCATAAGTTTCAGTATTAGCTTTATCTAATAAACTCATAGCATCTACTCCTACTTTACCAGTTTCTAAAGTTTTTTCGATAAGTTTATCAACAGTTAAAGTATCATCTAAAGTTAAATATAAAGTTTCTTGCATAAAAGCATTTATTTCTTCGCTATCATACCCTAAAGCATTTGCATGTTTCATATATGCAGACATACCTTTTAATCCATATATTATAAGCTCTCTTAAACTTCTTATATCTTCATTTTCAGTAGATAAAACTCCTATTTTTTCAGACTTTTCGTTTAATTTTTCTCTTTCAGTTTCATTATATAAAGCACATTCAGATAAATTAGACTTATCATTTAATTTTGATATTAAATCATTCTTTGTTCTTAAAGTTTCACTTATTCTATTATAAAAAACTTCGTTATCAAAATTTGCATTAGTTATAGTAGTAAATAAATTTATAGTAATGAAATTGTTTATCTTATCATCTATTTTATAATTTTCTTTTCTAAGTTTAGTAGTAACCTCACTTAATCCCTTAGTTATATAAATCAATAAATCTTGCAGTTTAGCTAAATCAGGAGATTTCCCACAAACACCTACTTTAGTACAACCTTTACACCCTGCAGTTTCTTGACATTGAAAACAAAACAT
>JAGHEK010000128.1 GCA_017889265.1 Romboutsia sp.
AAGAAGCAGAAAAACAATTGAACGAAGTACCAAACATAATAAAAGGGCTAACTACTAATGATTTTCTGCTTTTAGAAGCACCAGTTGGAATAGGTAAAACAGAGCTTTTAATGAAAATAGATTTAAATAATACTATAATCGGAGTAACTAATCATAAATTAGGACAAGAATTAAATGCTCGTTTAAGCTACAGAAACGACCTTAATTTGCTTTACGTAAGACATCTTAATATAGTTAATATGCCAGATGATTTAAAAGCCCTTATAAGCCATTTTTACGACTTAGGGCTATATGGAGAAGTAAAGAATGTAATTTTTGATGAAATAAAAAGATTAAATACACTGAAGAAAGAGGAAAATAAAGATTATCCAAGCTACTATGATGATTTAATCTTTTATGTTGAACAATTAGAGCAAATACCAAAGGCGAGTAGCCTTTTGCTTACACATCATAGAATAAGTTTTGGTCATCATAGTAATAAAATTGATACGATAATACTTGATGAAGATTTTTTAAAGACTTTCATAAAGTATGAAGCATTTAATAGTGATGAAATATTTAATGATTTAAGGAATTTAATAACTTGGGCAAATAGATTTAATAGTGTAGGGAATAAATATTATAACGATTATATTGAACTTAAAGATCATATAGAAGCATTTAGCTTAGAGTTATCTTGTAATCAAGATCTATTTATAGAAAATATTTTAAATGAGATAACGTTAAATCCTAAATTTAGAAGAATAATAATTGAATATATGAAAGAGAATAGAAACTTATTAAAAACAAACTTTTTTAAATTAATAGGGTCAAAAGCGGTTAGCTTAACTAAAAATGGATTTATACATATAGCTGATGCAGAAGCAATTAGAGAACTTGAAAGCTACAAAGTAATTTGCATGAGTGCTACACTTAATGAAAATATTCATACAGCATTTATTAGAAAATATTTACCAAATAAAAGTATTTTCTATAAATCAATATCAAATACTGAGTTAAGAGGGAAGATTTATTGTGATTGTAGTTATGCTTTGAGTAGAGATGGACTTAAAAATAAAACAGTAAAGTCTGAAAATGCAATACAAAAAATAGTAAATGATGATAGGTATGAAAATATAATAACGTTCAAAGATAATGATTTAATTAATTTAGAAGGAACAGGTAAAAGAAAAATTGCACACTTTGGAGCAGTTGAAGGGTTAGATAAGTATAAAGGTCAGAATTTATGTGTTATAGGGACACCACATACGAATAGTAAGATCTATGAAGGGTATTACTTTTTACTAACAGGGAAAAATCCAAAGTCAAAAGAGTGGAAGGTAAAAAGGGTAAAAAAAATACGGCTTTGAATTCGATTTAAATACATATGAAAATGAAGCAGACAGTTTTTTAACAGATATACAATTATATTTCTTGTATTCTGAGCTTATACAAGCAATAGGAAGAGCAAGAGCACTACGTTATGACGTAGATATATTTGTATATAGTGCCCTTCCTATACCTAACTCTAAATTAGTTTAAATTCCCTCTAAAAGGATTATGTATTGATATCGCATAATCCTTTTTTATAACTTATATTATTAATTGCAAATAAAGTTTTTTTTCAGCATTATTTTAAAAATAACATAAATATGAAAAATAAAGACTTTTATTAGATATTTTTTCCTAATAAAATTAAAATATAAATATTTTTAGGAGAATAGACTTATGATATTTTTAATTTTTATTATTAGTTTGATATATATATTTATTACTTGGAAAAACTCAAAAGAAAATAAAATTTCACCATGGTTAGAAGGAAGTATACAAATTAGAGATGATAAATTTTTTAAATATCAATTTAGGGGGAGTA
>JAGHEK010000111.1 GCA_017889265.1 Romboutsia sp.
TATAATAATAAAAAATAATTTTTTAGAAAGGATATAATATGAATAATATAGAGATAAAAATAGAAAAAACTGTTGAATGGCTAAGAAATAAAGTAAAAGAAGCAAATTCAAAAGGATTAATAGTTGGTGTATCTGGTGGGATAGATTCTGCCGTTGTTACATATTTAATAAAAAAGGCATTCCCTGATAGTTCTATGGGTGTAATAATGAGCATAAAAAGTAATCCTAATGACAGATTAGATGCACTTAAAGTAATAAATGGTTGTAATATAGAATATTTAGATTTAGATCTTACTTCAGAACAAGATAACGTACTTAATAAAGTAACTAATGCTTTGAAAGAAAAGAATTTATATAAAGAAGAAAATTTAAAAATGACTGATGCAAATTTAAGAGCTAGAACTAGAATGGCTACCGTTTATACAGTTGCAAATAATCTAGGATATCTAGTAGTAGGAACTGATAATGCAGCAGAAATACATACAGGATATTTCACTAAATACGGTGATGGTGGGGTAGATTTAGTACCACTTGCGAATCTAACAAAAAGAGAAGTGTATGAATGGGCAAAAGTTTTAGGAATACACGAAGATATTATAAATAAAGCTCCTTCTGCTGGACTTTGGGAAGGGCAAACTGATGAAAATGAAATGGGAACTACTTACGAAATGATAGATAATGTAGTAGAAGGAAAAATTGAAAAAGTTCCTCAAAAAGATAGAGATATAATAGAGAGACTTCATAGAATAAGCGAACATAAAAGAAATACTCCAGCAGCACCAGAAAAATTTTAAATTTACTAAAAAAAATATATATGTTAAAATTATTATTATAAAACTTAGTTATAAGGAGTTAAACTATGGGACGTATAGGAAATATAATAAATAAAAAAGGAAAGCAAGATGCAAAAAGAGCTAAAGTTTTCACTAAACATTCAAGAGCAATAGCAGTTGCAGCCAAAGAAGGTGGAAAAGACCCAGAATATAATGCAGCACTTAAAACTGCGATAGAAAAAGCAAAAGCTGATAATATGCCTAATGATAATATAGATAGAGCGATAGCAAAAGGTGTAGGTTCTGGTGCAAATGAAAATTATGAGACAATAGTTTATGAGGGTTATGGACCTGCTGGAGTAGCAGTTATAGTAGAAGCATTAACTGATAATAAAAATAGAACTGCAGGAAATATTAGATATTATTTTGATAAAAATGGTGGAAACTTAGGAACTAGTGGTTGTGTTTCATTTATGTTTGATAAAAAAGGTCAAATATTAATAGAAGCTAGTGAAAATGTAAGTGAAGATGAATTAATGGAATTAGCACTTGAAATCGGTGCAGAAGATTTTATATCTGAAGAGGATGGATATGAAATAGTTACATCTCCAGAAGATTTTTCAGCTGTTAGAGATGCATTAAAAGAAAAAGGATACGAATTTATATCTGCAGATGTAAATATGGTTCCTCAAACTACAACTGTTTTATCTGATGAAGAACAAGTAAAATCTATGAACAAGTTAATAGATATGCTTGAAGATGATGATGATGTTCAAAATATATATCATAACTGGGAAATAATGTAGCACTCACATTTTTGTGAGTGTTTTTAATATATATAGATTTAGGAGGGATATTTTGCGATGTAGTAATGATAATTTTAAGAAAATAAGAAATGTATTTTTTATAATACTTGGAAGTACTATTTTATCTTTTGGTACTTACAATTTTAATTATCAAAATGATGTAACAGAGGGTGGAGTTTTAGGATTGATATTGTTTATGAAAAACATATTCAATATTTCTCCGTCTATAACTAATATAGTTATAGATTTGGCTTTATTTTTACTTGGGGCTAAATTTTTTGGAAAAACTTTTTTATTTAAATGTATTTTGTCTACAGTAGTATTTTCTGTTACTTATGGTATTTGGGAAAGCATTGGATTTTTAGTACCTAGCTTTGCTAATAATATGTTCTTAGCAAGCATTTTTTCTGGATTATTCGTTGGAATAGGAGTAGGTTTTGTAGTAATTGCTGGTGGGGCTTGTGGAGGAGACGATGTAATTGCTATATTAGGTAGTAAATTCACAAAATTTGAAATTAAAGATATATATTTATTAACTGATGGAATAGTTTTATTTTTATCTTTGGTTTATCTTAGTATAAATCAAGTATTTTATTCATTACTTGCAGTAACTATAAGTGGAAACATAATTGGTTTAATGAATAAAAGAGGTATGAATTAGTTTTTTCTAATTCATACCTCTTTTATTTGAATAATGTTTTAAAGTTTTCTTCGTTCATAATTGATTTTGCAACTAATTTTGAAGAAGACGGAAAGGGTTTTATTTTGGGGCATATTTCAAATAATTCTTTTTCATAATCTTTTTTAGTTTTATTTTTATTTCTAATTATATCCTTTTCAAAGTTTATAGTAAGTTCTCTTATTTGTAGAAATTCCTCGATATTTATTTTTGTAAAGACGTCTGCTTTATGATTTGGAAGTTTGTGAAATAATATATTTTGTTTAAATTCTATAAAATCTAGCCTATCTTGAATATCTTGAACGTATGGACTCAAAAAATCATCTCCTTAAAAATATTCTTAAAATATTATAGTATATGTATAAAACTTCTAAAATAGGACAACAAATAGATATAAGATAATTTTTTAGGAGGATTAATATTTTGAATGAATATAATTTTAATTGGAAGATGATAATAGCAGTAGTTTCAGGAGTAGTAGTTTTGGGATTAGGTATTGTAGTTGGAGTGAAATCGATAGAAAATAAAGATAAAGAAGCTATAAAAATAGTAAAAGAAACTAAAGAAATTGAAAAAGAAGCTACTAAAGAAAAACAAGAAGCTAAAGATGTATTCTTACTTAGTGAAGATTGTGAGATATGGTTAAATAAAAAGACAAATGATGAAGTTAAATCAGTAATGCTAGGAATGGTACCAGATGACATAAAAAATAAATCAGAAGATGAAATAAGAAATTATTTAGCTAATAAATATCCAGAAAATAATATAGAAAGCATAACTTATGGACAGATACTTTTATCGGAAAAAGAAGAAGTTAAAACTAAAGATATAAAAAATAAATACTCTTTAGAAGTTCAAGATGGATTTATATGTCTTTTTAAGTATGATATAAATGGAAATAGAGAGTTAAAAGAAAAAACTAATGTAAGTATAGATTCACTTCCGCAGTCTGTTCAGGAAAAAATTCAACAAGGTATGTTAATGGATAATATTGATGATGCTTATTCAAGACTAGAAGAAATATGTAGTTAAAAAATTCGCCTAAGATGGCGAATTTTTTTTATATTTAAAGTAAATATGGTATAATATTATTTCATTAATAAATTGGAGGAGTTTATTTGGTAATATTAGGTATAGACCCTGGAATAGCAATAGTGGGGTATGGTATAGTTGAGTATAAAAATAGTAAATTTAAAGTTATAGATTATGGGCAAATAACTACGGATTCTAAAATGGATACTTTAACTAGACTTGAACTTGTCTATAAAGGTATCGACATACTTCTTAAAACTTATAATATAGATGAGGTTGGGATTGAGGAGTTATTTTTTAATAAAAACGTTAAAACGGCTATAACTGTGGCACAGGCAAGAGGGGTTATTATGCTTGCTTGTTCTCATAACAACAAAAAAGTATATGAATATACACCACTTCAAGTAAAACAAGGTGTAGCAGGTTATGGAAGGGCAGAAAAATTACAAGTTCAACAAATGGTAAAATCATTTTTAAATTTAAAAGCTATTCCAAAACCAGATGATGTGGCAGATGCATTAGCAGTAGCTATTTGTCATGCTCATTCTAATAAACTTGAGAAAACTCTAAAAAATATAGGGAGATATTATGTATAGTTATATAAAAGGAATTATAGAGGAAATTGATTTAGATTATATAGTTATAGAAAATAACAATGTAGGATACAAAATAAATGTTTCTTCTAATACTATAAAAAATTTGACTTTGGGAGAAAATTATAAAATTTATACAAAACTTATAGTAAGAGAAGATGATATGAGCCTTTGTGGTTTTTTTACTAAAGAAGAAATGAATATGTTTGAACTTTTAACTTCTGTATCTAAAATAGGACCTAAGGTAGGTTTATCTACGTTATCTTTTTTAACTCCTAGTCAAATAAATGGATATATTTTAACTGATGATGTAGCTAAACTCTCTAAAGTACCTGGAATAGGTAAAAAGACAGCTGAAAGAATAATTTTAGAACTTAAGGACAAAGTAGATAAATTAAATGTTTCTTATGAGGAAACTCTAATAGAAAACACTAATACTTCCTTAAAAGATGAAGGGATAGATGCTTTATTATCTCTTGGTTATACTCAAAAAGAGGCAAGTGAAGCTATTAGTTCTGTAAAAGATAAAAATATAACAACAGAAGAACTAATAAAAAAGGCATTAGCTTATATTATGAGCAAATCGCTTAGATAGGAGAGTTTTATGGATGAGAGAATAATAACTTCGACTATGAAAAATGAAGATTTAGATATAGAAAATAGCCTAAGACCTAAGACATTAGACGATTATTTAGGTCAAGAAAAAGTTAAAGAACAGTTAAAAATATTTATAGAAGCTGCGAAAAATAGAAATGAACAGTTAGACCATGTTTTACTTTATGGACCTCCAGGTCTTGGAAAAACTACTCTAGCAAGTATAATAGCTAATGAAATGAATGTTAATTTAAGAATAACTTCAGGACCTGCAATAGAAAAATCAGGAGATTTAGCTGCTATACTTACTAATTTAGAGGAAAATGATATTTTATTTATAGATGAAATACATAGAATAAATAGAAGTGTTGAAGAAATTTTATATTCTGCTATGGAAGATTTTTGTCTTGATATAATAATTGGAAAAGGACCTTCTGCTAGAAGTATAAGACTTGATTTACCTAAGTTTACTTTGGTAGGGGCAACTACTAGGGCAGGTATGCTAACTAATCCATTAAGAGATAGATTCGGTGTTATTTGTAAGCTTGAGTATTATAATACTAAAGAGTTGACTGAAATAGTAAAAAGGTCATCTCAAATTTTAGGTGCTAATATAGAAAAAGAAGGAGCAAATGAAATTGCAAAAAGGTCAAGAGGAACACCAAGAATTGCAAATAGACTTTTAAAAAGAGTAAGAGATTATGCTCAGGTTAGAGCAAATGGAGATATAACCAACGAAGTAGCAAGTAAAGCTCTAGAAGTTTTAGGAGTTGATTCTTTAGGACTTGACTACGTTGATGAAAATTTACTTATGACTATAATAAATAAATTTTCTGGAGGACCTGTGGGTCTTGATACATTAGCATCATCTATTGGAGAAGATAGAAATACGATAGAAGACGTTTACGAACCGTATTTACTTCAATTAGGTTTTATAAATAGAACTCCAAGAGGAAGAATTGCTATGCCGAGTGCTTATGAATATTTCAAAATATCTAAGTAATTGTAGAAAAAAATCATAATTTTTGGTATAGTGTAATATGAATATTTAAGTTTAGAAAGGAATTTTGACTTGAAAACTAGTGATTTTTACTTTGATTTACCAGATGAGTTAATAGCACAAGTGCCTATAAAAGATAGGTCAAGCTCAAAGCTTATGGTTGTTGATAAAGAAACTGGTAATATAGAACATAAAGTATTTAAAGATGTTATAGATTATCTAAATGAAGGAGATTGTCTTGTTTTAAATAATACAAGAGTAATACCTGCTAGACTTATTGGAGAAAAGTTAGAAACTGGTGGGAAAATAGAGTTTTTATTACTAAAAAGAACTGAAGAGGACACTTGGCAAGCACTTGTAAAGCCAGGTAAAAGAGCAAAAATAGGGACTAAATTCTCTTTTGGAAATGGAAAGTTAATAGGAGAAGTAGTAGATATAGCTGAAGAAGGTTCTAGAATTATAAAATTTCATTATGATGGAATTTTTGAAGAAGTTTTAGATGAACTTGGTAATATGCCACTTCCTCCGTATATAACTGAAACTCTAGAAGAAAAAGAAAGATACCAAACTGTTTATTCAAAACATAATGGTTCTTCTGCCGCACCTACTGCGGGTCTTCATTTTACTAACGAGCTCTTAGATGAAATCGAAAAAAAAGGCATTAAAATAGCTTTCGTAACTTTACACGTAGGTCTTGGAACTTTTAGACCTGTTAAAGTAGAGAATGTATTAGAACATGAGATGCACTCAGAGTTTTATATGATAGAAGAAAGTGAAGCTAAAAAGATAAATGAAGCGAAGTTAAATGGAAAAAATGTAGTGTGTGTAGGTACTACTAGTTGTAGAACAATAGAAAGTGTAGCTGATGAAAATGGATTAGTAAAAAAATGTAGTGGTTGGACTAATATATTTATTTATCCAGGATATGAATTTAAAGTTGTAGATAAATTAATAACTAATTTTCATTTACCTGAGTCTACTTTAATAATGCTAGTTAGTGCTTTACTTGGAAAGGAAAATACTTTAAATGCATATAAAGAAGCTGTTGATAATAAATATAGATTCTTCAGTTTTGGAGATGCAATGATTATAAAATAAAGGAGATATTTATGGCAGTAAGATATGAACTTATAAAAACTTGTAAACAAAGTGGTGCAAGACTTGGTAGACTTCATACTCCACATGGTGTAATAGAAACTCCAATATTTATGCCTGTTGGAACTCAAGCTACTGTAAAGTCTATGACACCAGAAGAATTAAAAGAAATAGGTTCTCAAATAATTTTAAGTAATACTTATCATTTATATATGAGACCAGGACACGACCTTGTAAAAGAAGCTGGTGGACTTCATAAGTTTATGAATTGGGACAAGCCGATTTTAACAGATAGTGGTGGATTTCAAGTATTTAGTTTAGGACCTCTAAGAACTATAACTGAAGAAGGTGTTCACTTTAGGTCGCATATAGATGGGTCAAAACACTTTATAAGCCCAGAAAAAGCTATGGAAATTCAAAATGCTTTAGGTTCTGATATAATGATGGCATTTGATGAATGTGCTCCATATCCTGCTGATAGAGAGTACGTTAAGAACTCTTTAGAAAGAACTACTAGATGGTTAAAAAGATGTAAAGAAGCACATAAAAATACTGAAAACCAAGCATTATTTGGTATAATTCAAGGTGGTATGTATAAAGATTTAAGAGAACAATCTGCAAAAGAAGTATTAGAACTTGATTTACCAGGGTATGCAGTTGGAGGATTAAGTGTTGGTGAGCCTAAAGAGTTAATGTATGAAGTATTAGATTATACTGTACCTCTTATGCCTAAAGATAAGCCTAGATATTTAATGGGTGTTGGTAGTCCTGATGATTTACTTGAAGGAGTTATAAGAGGAATAGATATGTTTGACTGTGTACTTCCTACTCGTATAGCAAGAAATGGTACTGCTATGACTAGTGTTGGAAAAATTGTAGTTAGAAATGCTCAGTATGCAAGAGATTTCTCACCACTTGATCCTAATTGTGATTGTTATTGTTGTAGAAATTATACTAGAGCATATATTAGACATTTAGTAAAAGCTAATGAAATATTAGCTGCTAGACTTATAACTACACATAACTTACATTTCTTATTGAATTTAATGAAACAAGTAAGAGAAGCTATAATGGAAGATAGATTATTAGACTTTAAAGAAGAATTCTTTAAAGCTTATGGATATAAAAAATAATAATAAAGGAGAATTAAGATGAGTCATCAAACACAACAAATGGTAATGAGTATAATAGTGTGGGCTGTAGTATTTGGAATTTTTTACTTACTAGTAATAAAGCCACAAAACAAAAAAGAAAAAGAACTAAAAGCGATGAGAGATAACCTAAAAGTAGGAGATAATGTAACTACTGTTGGTGGGATGATAGCTAACGTTGCAAAGGTTGAAGAAAACACTGTTGTACTTGAAATAGGACCAAGTAGAACTAAAGTTCCATTTGAAAAATGGGCGATAGCAACAGTTAATACTAAAAATTAGAATATAAACACCCCGTATAGAATATATACTTAAAAGGGGTGCTTTTTTATGGAAAAAACTAATCATATAATAAAGGGCTTAGGTTATTCATACGTATTAACATTAGTAACACTTTTAACATACAATGCTTTTTTGACGTTTACTAGCTTATCTGGAGACACTATACCTGTAGCATCATCAGTAATAACTACACTATCTTCAGCAATTGGTGGATTTTATGCATCAAAAAAGATAAAAGAAAAAGGTCTTTTAAATGGATTTTTAGTGGGATTTATATACATATCTTGTTTAGTACTTATTTTATACTTAGCAAAAGACAGTTTCGTATTTGAAATAGATATGATGTATAAGGTTATATTAGTATCACTATCAGGAGCTATTGGTGGAGTATTAGGTGTTAATTTTAAATAAAATTTCCACAAAACATATAATATATGCTATAATATAGGCTGAAATTTTTTTCAAGAGGAGGAAATTTAAAAATGGAAAAGAAACACGTAAAAACTTTATCTAGTGCTACATTAAAGAAAAGTGCAGTTAAGGGTGGATGTGGTGAATGCCAAACTTCTTGTCAATCTGCTTGCAAAACTTCTTGTACAGTAGCTAACCAAGAGTGTGAAAGACAATAAAAGATGCCTAGAGGCATCTTTTTTTGTGTATATATAAAACATTAGGGTATAAATTTAGACTAATAAATTGTTTTTATATGGTATAATATTTTTGATAAGAATTAGGAGGGATATATTTATGATACATAAGTTTTCTATGAACGGGTACAATATAGTTCTAGATGTTAATAGTGGAGCAGTACACGTTGTAGATGAAGTTGCATACGATTTAGTTGATTTATTTACTGATAATACTAAAGAAGAGATAGTATCTAAATTAAACGATAAATATACTAAAGAACAAATAGATGAGGCATATGAAGAAATAAAAACTTTAAAAGAAGAAGGTCTTTTATTTACTGAAGATACTTATGAGACTCATCCGAGTTTTGTAGAGAGAAAAAAAGTTGTAAAAGCACTTTGCTTACACGTTGCACACGACTGTAACTTAAAATGTAAGTATTGTTTTGCTGCACAAGGAGATTTTGGTGGTCAAAAAGAGATGATGAGCTTTGAAGTAGGTAAAAAAGCAATAGATTACCTTATAGCAAATTCAGGCAATAGAAGAAATCTAGAAATAGACTTTTTCGGTGGAGAGCCACTTATGAACTTTGATGTAGTAAAGCAATTAGTAGAATACGGTAGAAAAGTAGAAAAAAATCACAACAAAAATATAAGATTTACTATAACTACTAATGGAATACTTCTTGATGATGAAAAAATCGATTATATAAACGAAAATATGCATAATGTTGTTTTAAGTTTAGACGGTAGAAAAGATGTAAATGATAATATGAGACCTACTCTAAACGATAAAGGTAGTTATGATGTTATACTTCCTAAATTTAAAAAATTGGTTGAAAAAAGAGATAAAGATAAGTATTACTATATAAGAGGAACTTTTACGAGAGATAATTTAGATTTCTCAAAAGATGTTATGCATTTTGCAAACGAAGGATTTAGTGTTACTTCAATTGAGCCGGTTGTTGATACGGAAGACAACCCATATGCACTTAGAAAAGAAGATATGAAAAGAGTATTTGAAGAATATGAAAAATTGGCAGTAGAATATGCAGATATGCTATCAAAAGGTAAAGATTTTAAATTCTTCCATTTCCAAATAGACTTAAAGCAAGGACCTTGTGTTATAAAAAGAATAACTGGTTGTGGAGCAGGAAATGAATATTTAGCTATAACACCGAGTGGAGATATATATCCTTGTCATCAATTTGTTGGGAATGAAGGCTATAAACTTGGAAATATTATGGACGAAGAAATAGTATTCCCTAAAGAATTAACTCAAAGTTTTAGAGATGCTCATGTTTATAGCAAAGAAGATTGTAAAAAGTGCTGGAATAAGTTTTACTGTTCTGGTGGTTGTCATGCAAATGCAACTAACTTTAATGGTGATGTTATGAAACCGTATGAGTTAGGTTGTGAAATGCAAAAGAAACGTACAGAATGTTCTATAATGATACAAGCAAAACTTATGTTAGATTCCAACAATTAGAGATAGATTTTTTCTATCTCTTTTTAGTTTTTGGTGATATATTATATATAACGATATTTTTAGTTTTTTAGGAGATATTATGGTTGAGGAATTGTGGAAATTAAAAAATAAAAAAGTAGATATAGATTTTATGTCAAAAGAATATAACACGAGTAATTTTTTATGCAGACTAATGGCAAATAGAGATATTTTAGATGATAAAACTATAAAAAGTTATATAAATCCTGTATATTCTAATTTAAATAATGCAAAAGATATGAAAGATATTGAAAAAGCTTGCTTATTACTTAAAGAAAAGATAAATTTAGGTAAGAAAATAAGAATAGTTGGAGATTATGATGTAGACGGAGTTATAAGTGTTTTTATACTTTATAAGGCTTTAAAAAGATGTGATGCTAATATAGATTATGAGATTCCAGATAGAATAAATGATGGATATGGAATAAATAAAAATATAATAAAAAAAGCATACGATGATGGAATTGATACTATTATAACTTGTGATAATGGAATAGCTGCTATATCTGAGACAGAGTATGCAAAATCACTAGGAATTACTGTTATAGTAACTGACCACCACGACGTTGCTTTTACTGAAGAAGATGGTATTAGAAATTCTATTTTACCGAGTGCAGATTGTATACTCAATCCAAAACAAGAAGATTGCAATTACACTTTCAAAAAAATATGTGGAGCAGGGGTAGCTTTTAAACTTATAGAGGTTCTTTATGAAAGTTTTGAAATAAAAAAAGAAGAAGTATATGAATTTATAGAGTTTGTAGCAATAGCAACCGTTTGTGATGTAGTAGATTTGGTAGATGAAAATAGAATTTTTGTTAAAAATGGTCTAGAAATGATTACAAACACTAATAATATAGGATTAAGAGAACTAAAAAAAGCAAATAATTTAGAAGATAAAGAAATAACTGCATACCATTTAGGTTTTATAATAGGACCGTGTATAAATGCCTCTGGAAGATTAGATTCTGCTAAAAAAGGACTAGAGCTTTTGCTTTGTGAAGATATTAATAAGGCAGAAATTTTAGCCAAAGAAATAGTCGATTTAAATGAAGAAAGAAAAGAAATGACTTCTGAAGGTTTAGAAAGAGCGATTAAAATAATAGAATCTAGTAGTATAAAAGACGACACAATATTAGTAGTATATATTCACGATATACACGAAAGTTTAGCAGGTATAATAGCAGGTAGAGTGAAAGAAAAATATAATAAACCTACTATAATTCTTACTAAATCAGAAGAAGTAGTTAAAGGTTCGTGTAGGTCAATAGAGGAATATAATATATTTGAAGGTCTTCTTTCTTGTAAAGACATACTAGATAAATTTGGTGGACACCCTATGGCAGCAGGATTATCACTTCAAGAAGATAAAGTAGAAATACTAAGAAAAAGATTAAATGATACTTGCAATTTAACTAAAGAAGATTTAATGAAGAAAATATCGATAGATATGTCTTTACCACTTGAAAGTGTTACTATACCTTTAATAGATGAACTTAAGAAATTAGAACCTTTTGGAAAAGGAAATTCAAAACCTATATTTGGGGTTAAAAATGCTAGGATAAAAAAAGCTATATTAATGGGGAAAAATAAGAATGTATTAAAGCTTAAAATTTTAACTAATGAAAATATTTATATAGATGCTATGATATTTAATAATATAGAAGAATTTGAAGAAAAAATTATAAAAAAATACGGCCAAGATGAGTTAGATAGTTTATATAATAAAAATCAAAATAATCTACTGATGGACTTTTTATTTTATCCGTCCATTAACGAATGGAATCAAAATAAATATATTCAAATAATAGTAGAGGGAGTAAGATAATATATATTGATAAAATTATTATAAAAAGATATAATAGTAATGTTGTTTATAGTACGAAAACACTTAAGGAGGACTTATGGACTTAAAAGATTATATAAGAGAGATACCTGATTTCCCAAAAGAAGGTATAAATTTTAAAGATATAACTACTTTAATGCAAAATGGAGAAGTTTTCAAAACTACTATTGATAGATTTGTAGAGAATTTAAAAGATAAAGAAGTAGATTTAATAGTGGGACCTGAAGCTAGAGGATTTTTAATGGGAACTCCTGTTGCATATGCTTTAGGTGTAGGTTTTGTTCCAGTTAGAAAACCTGGTAAATTACCTTCTGAAATTATAAGTTATAGCTATGGTTTAGAATACGGAGAAGATACTCTTGAAATACATAAAGATAGCATAAAAAAAGGTCAAAAAGTCGCGATAGTTGATGATTTACTTGCAACTGGTGGAACTATGGAAGCTACTGCAAAACTTATTGAAAAACTAGGTGGAGAAGTTGTTTCTATGCAATTTTTAATAGAACTTGAATCATTAAAAGGTAGAGAAAATTTATCTAAATATGATGTAAACTCTCTTGTAAAGTATTAGTAATATCAAAATAGTTGGTTTATGCCAACTATTTTAGTATATATAAAGGTGATATAATGCAAAATAATGAACTAGAAAAATTATTATTAAAAATAAGAAAATACATAAAAGATATTGATATATCGTTAGTTGAAAAAGCTTACTATTTTGCACAAAAAGCTCACGAAGGTCAATATAGAAAATCAGGAGAACCATATTTTATACATCCAGTTGCTGTAGCTAATATATTAGCAGATATGGAGCTTGATTTAGAAACTATAACTGCTGGACTTCTTCACGATGTTGTTGAAGATACTGATTATACTTATGAAGATATAAAAAAAGAGTTTGGAGTTGATATTGCTAACTTAGTTGACGGTGTTACCAAGTTAGGTCAAATAAAGTATAAATCGAAAGAAGAAACTCAAGCAGAAAACCTAAGAAAAATGTTTCTTGCAATGGCAAAGGATATAAGGGTTATTTTAATAAAATTAGCAGATAGACTTCATAATATGAGAACTCTTAAATATATGCCAAAAGAAAAGGCTAAAGAAAAAGCTAAAGAAACTTTAGAAATATATGGTGGAATAGCTAATAGATTGGGGATTTTAGCTATAAAATGGGAATTAGAAGATACTGCACTAAGGTATATAGACCCTGAAGGTTATTATGATTTAGTCGAAAAAGTAGCTAAAAAAAGAAGTCAAAGAGAAGCATATATAAATAATTTATTAGAAATATTAAAAAATACTTTTGATGAAATAAATATAAAGTGTAGTGTTTCTGGAAGACCAAAACATTTTTATAGTATTTACAGAAAGATTCAAGATAAACATAAAACTTTTCAAGAAATATATGATTTAATGGCCGTAAGAGTAATTGTTGAAAGTGTAAAAGATTGTTATGCAGTACTTGGTATGGTTCATACACTTTGGAAGCCTATACCTGGAAGGTTTAAGGATTATATTGCTATGCCAAAACCAAATATGTATCAAAGTTTACATACCACAGTAATTGGACCAGATGGAGAACCTATTGAAATTCAAATAAGAACTAAACAGATGCATACAGTTGCAGAATATGGTATAGCTGCACATTGGAAGTATAAAGAAAAAAGTTCTAATAATAATGAAAATTTACAAAATAGACTTCAATGGTTAAAGCAAATGGTTGAGTGGGAAAAAGATTTAAAAGACCCTCACGAATTTTTAGATGCCTTAAAAGACGATGTATTTAATAGTCAAGTTTACGTATTTACTCCAAAAGGAGATGTAATAGAACTTCCTGCTGGTTCAACTACTATAGACTTTGCATACAGAGTTCATACTAATGTTGGAAATAGTTGTGTAGGAGCTAAAATAGACGGAAGAATAGTACCTATTGATTATAAACTACAAAACGGAAATATAGTTGAAATTATAACATCGGCAAATTCTAATGGACCAAGCAGAGACTGGATAAATATAGTGAAAACTCCTAATGCTAAAAGTAGGATAAGGCAATGGTTTAAAAAAGAAAGAGTAGAAGAAAATATAGAAAGAGGTACTATTTTACTCGAGAAAGAGTTTAAAAGATATCGTATACCTTATAAAGAAATAAACGTAGAAAAATATCTACTTCAAGTAGCTAAAAGTCAACATCAACAAACTTCACAAGATTTAATAGCAACTATTGGTTATGGAGGAATTTTAGCAAATCAAGTAGTATCTAAAGTAAAAGAACTTTTTGAAAAAGATATAAGGAAAAATCAAAAAGAAAATTCGGAAGATGATTTTAAAAAGCATAGTATCGGTGAAGTAGAATATACTAAAAAACGAAAAAATAATATAAAAGGTATAAGTGTAAAAGGTCTTGATAACATTTTGATAAGATTTGCAAAATGCTGTAATCCACTTCCAGGAGATGAAATAATCGGATATGTAACTAAAGGGAGAGGGGTTGCAGTACATAGAGCAGATTGTCCTAATGCACAAAGTAAGATTAACGATTTAACAAAGAATAGATTGGTAGAAGTATCTTGGGAAAATAATGAAAATACTAAATTTGAGGCAGAAGCTCAAATAAGAAGTACAGATAGAAAAGGCATTATAAACGATATAATGCATACCGTTGCAAATGAAAAAGTTACTTTAAATGGAATAAATGCTAGAAAATCTAAAAATGAAAAGATAATTATAGATATTTTAGTAGAAGTAGAAAATATTAAAAACTTTAATTTATTAATTAAAAAGATAAAGTCTATACCAGGAGTAGAAGATATTTATAGACTTATTAATTAATGGAGGGTTATATGTATATAAAAAAGATTTTAGAGCCTAACTTTGGTGAAAATATGTATATATTAGTTGATGAAGAAACTAAAAAATGTGCAGTTGTAGACCCGGGAGGGGCAGTAGATAAAATATTTGATTACATAAATTCTAATGATTTAACTTTTGAATATATACTTTTAACTCACGGGCATGGAGACCATATAGGTGCAGTTAATGCTATAAAAGAAAAAACTAATGTAAAAGTTATTGCACATAAAGATGAAAAAGTGCTTTTAAATGATAACGAAAAGAATTTAAGTTATAGTATGCATTGTGGAGTTCAAGAAGTTGAAGCAGATATTTATGTTGAAGATAATGATGAATTAAAACTTGGTAATTTAACTATAAAGTTTATACATACTCCAGGACATACCTTAGGTGGAATGTGTATAAGAGTAAAAGACGATATGTTTACTGGAGATACATTATTTGCAGGACAAGTAGGAAGAACTGACCTTTTTGGTGGAGATTATAATATATTAAAAAAATCTCTTAAGAAACTTTCAAAGTTTGAGGATAATGTAAAAATACATCCAGGACACGGATTTAGTTCTACTATTGGAAAGGAAAAAATGACTAATCCTTATATGTCATAAAAATAAAGTTATGCTATATATAAATTTAATAAATCACGATTTAAAATATGAAGTATCTGAGCTTATAAAACTTTTTACTAATAATTTCGAGTTTTGTACTGAGAAAAATTTTGCAAGAGTTTTAGAAAATAGATTATTAACTCATAATGATACGATAATATCGACGTCTAGATATTATACTAATTATGAAATGGTTTTTGAAGAAAAACAAAGTATAAATGTAAAAGATTTAGATGAAGAAAAAATAAAAAAACTAACTAAAGAAATGATTAAAAGAACTATTTATAAAGTTTTACAAAAAGTATATAATACTTATGTTCCTTGGGGAATATTAACTGGTATTAGACCTGTAAAGATAGTTCATAGTCTGTTAGATGAAGGTTATAATTATGACTATATAAAAAAATACTTAAGTGAAAATTACTATATAAGTGATGAAAAAATAGAATTAGCTATTGAAATTGCCAAAAGAGAAAGAACTTTTATTTATCCAATAGATGAAAATAAGATTTCTTTATATGTTAGTATACCGTTTTGTCCTACTAGATGTTATTATTGTTCGTTCCCTGCAAATCATCTTAAAACTTATGGTCATTTAAGAGAGGAATATTCTAATAAATTGATAGAAGAAATAAAGGGAATTTCTGAAATAATAAAAGAAAATAATAAAGAAATAGAAACTTTATATATAGGTGGAGGAACTCCTACTGCACTTGAAGCTAAAGAACTAGATTTGGTAATTACATCATTATTTAAAGAATTAAATTTAGAAAACATTAAAGAGTTTACTGTAGAAGCAGGTAGACCTGACACTATAACTAAAGAAAAATTACAAGTTCTAAAAAAACATAATGTAAGTAGAATCAGTATAAATCCTCAAAGTATGAACGATATTACGTTAGAAAAAATCGGTAGAGGACATAAAGTACAAGATATAATAGATTGTTTTAATATGGCAAGAGATTTAGGATTTGATAATATAAATATGGATATAATTTTAGGACTTGTTGATGAAGATGTTTTTATGGTAGAAAATACTTTAAAACAAATACAAAAATTAAATCCGGAAAGTTTAACTGTTCATACTTTAGCTGTAAAAAGGTCATCTACTCTTAAAGAAAATATTGAAAATTATGAATTAACTCAGTATGAAGAAATGATTAAGATGATTGATTTATCTATGGAATATGCAAAGAAAATGGGACTTAATCCTTATTATATGTATCGTCAAAAACATATGTTAGGTAATCTAGAAAATATAGGGTATGCAAAAGAAGGATATGAATGTATCTATAATATGCAGATAATGGAAGAAAAACAGAGTAATTATGCGATAGGAGCAGGAGCCATATCAAAATTTGTGTATGTAGATGAAGACAGAATAGAAAGAGTAGAAAACGTAAAGAATGTAGAACAGTATATCGAAAGAACTGATGAAATGTTAGTTAGAAAAAGAAAGGAAATAAAAAAGAATGTTAACTAAAGCACCTAGAGGGACTAAGGATATAACTCCTAGTGAATCTTATAAATGGAATTACATAGAAAATAAATTTAGGGAAATTTGTTCTTTATATGGATATGAAGAAATAAGAACTCCGATATTTGAACATACTGAGCTTTTTAAAAGAGGGGTTGGAGACACTACTGACATAGTTCAAAAAGAGATGTATTCTTTTTTAGATAAAGGTGAAAGAGATATAACTCTAAAGCCAGAAGGAACTGCGGGAGTAATAAGAGCATTTATAGAAAATAAACTTTATGCACTTCCTCAACCAACTAAACTTTTTTATATAACTCCTTGCTTTAGATATGAAAGACCACAAGCAGGAAGACAAAGACAGTTTCATCAATTTGGTATAGAGGCACTAGGGAGTGATAATCCTTCAATAGATGCAGAAGTTATATCTTTAGCTGTACAATTTTTTAGTGAATTAGGACTTAAATATTTAGCAGTTAGAATAAACTCTGTTGGGTGTCCTAGTTGTAGAGAAAAATATAATGAAAAATTAAAAAATTATTTAGAGTCTAAGAAAGAACATTTATGTGAAACTTGCTTAGATAGAAAAGATAAAAATCCTATGAGGGTAATAGACTGTAAAAATCCTACTTGTAAAGAAAATATAACAGATATTCCTTTTATGATAGATAATATATGTGATGAATGTTCAGATCATTTTGAAAAACTAAAAGAGTATCTAGATGAAATGAATATAAACTATATGGTAGATAAAACTATCGTTAGAGGACTTGATTATTATAAAAAGACTGCATTTGAAATAATATCTAATGATATAGGATCACAAAGTACTGTTTGTGGTGGAGGAAGATATGATGGTTTAGTTGAACAACTTGGAGGACCTAAAGGTGTAAGTGGTATAGGTTTCGGACTTGGAGCAGAAAGACTTTTATTAACTCTTGAAAATAATAATATAGAAATAGAAAATAATAATTCTATCGATATATTTATTGCAACTATCGGAGAAAATGCTAAGACTAAGAGTTTTTCTATACTAAGTGATTTAAGAAAAAATCATATAAGTTCAGAAAATGACCATTTAGATAGAAGTATAAAAGCACAATTTAAATATTCAGATAAAATAAAATCAAAGTTTACGGTAGTAATCGGAGATGATGAAATTAATAAAGATATAGTAACGCTTAAAGATATGAGAACATCAGAGCAAACTACAATAAAATTAAGTGAATTAACTAATGAATTAAAAAATAGATTATGATAAAGATTATTTGGAGGATATTATGTTAGATGGATTAAAAAGAACTCACTATTGTGGTGAGTTAAGAATGAAAAATATTGATGAAGAAGTTGTACTTATGGGGTGGGTACAAAAAAAGAGAAATTTAGGTGGATTGGTTTTCGTTGATTTAAGAGATAGAAGTGGAATTTGCCAAATAATATTCGATACAGACATTAGCGAAGAAGCATTTAAAACAGCAGAAAAATTAGGTTCTGAATATGTTTTAGCAGTTTGTGGAAAAGTAAGAGAAAGAGAATCTAAAAATCCTAATATGGAAACAGGAGATATAGAAATAATAGCGAGTTCTATAAAAGTACTTAATAAATCTGAAACTCCACCAATATATATAAAAGATGATGATAATGTTTCTGAAGAATTAAGACTTAAATATAGATACTTAGATTTAAGAAAACCTTCAATGCAAAAAACTTTAATGTTAAGAAGTAAGGTAGCAAATATTGTTAGAAATTATTTAACAGAAAATAATTTTTGTGAGATAGAAACTCCATTTTTAATTAAGCCAACTCCAGAAGGAGCAAGAGATTATCTGGTACCAAGTAGAGTTAACGAAGGAAAGTTTTATGCACTTCCACAATCTCCACAAATATTCAAACAACTTCTTATGGTAAGTGGTATGGATAGATATTTCCAAATAGTTAAATGTTTTAGAGATGAAGATTTAAGAGCTGATAGACAACCAGAATTTACTCAGATAGATTGCGAAATGTCTTTTGTTGATGAAAAAGATGTTATGAGTATAATGGAAAAAATGATACAAAAACTATTTAAAGAAATATTAGATGTAGAAGTAAGTTTACCACTTCCTGTTATGAGTTATAAAGAAGCTATGGAAAGATACGGAAGCGATAAGCCTGATACTAGATTTGGATATGAACTTACTGATATATCTGATTTAGTAAAAGATTGTGGATTTGGAGTTTTTGCTAATGCTACTAAAGAAGGAATGAGCGTTAGAGGGATAAACGTTGAAGGAAAATCTGATGAAATAAGCAAAAAACAACTTTCAAAAATAGAAGATGTAGCAAAAACTTATAAAGCCAAAGGTCTTGCTTGGATGAGAATAGGTGCTAATAATGAAGTAACATCTCCAATAGCAAAATTCTTTACTGAAGAAGAATTAAACTCTATATTAGATAGAATGAATGCAAAAGAAGGAGATTTATTATTATTTGTTGCAGATAAAAATAGCATAGTTTTTGATGCTTTAGGACAAGTAAGACTTGATGTTGCAAGAAAGCTTGATTTATTAAACAATAAAGAATATAAAATGCTTTGGGTAACTGAGTTCCCATTATTTGAGGAAGATGAAGAAACAGGAAGAATGATAGCTAAACATCATCCATTCACTTCACCGCTTGATGAAGATGTTAAGAATTTAGAAAATGAAGATAAAACAAATCTTAGAGCTAAAGCTTATGATATGGTTATAAATGGTTATGAAGTTGGTGGAGGAAGTATAAGAATATCTAATTCTGAAATTCAACAAAAAATGTTTAAAGCACTTGGGTTTAGCGAAGAAGAAGCTAATGAAAAGTTTGGTTTCTTAATAGATGCATTTAAGTACGGAACTCCTCCTCACGGTGGTATAGCATTTGGACTTGATAGACTTGTAATGATTTTAGCAGGAACTACTAATATAAAAGATGTTATAGCATTCCCTAAAAATCAAAGTGCAGTTTGTCCTATGACTAATGCACCAGCAGTTGCAGAGGATACTCAACTTGAAGAATTAAGTATAAAAGTTAATATAAACGAATAAAAAATAGACCTCATTTTGAGGTCTATAAATTTTTGCTTCCAAAAAAGTAAATACCAATAGCTACACTTGCAAGCATGGCATAAAGTATCATATTGTTGTTTTCGATTTTTCTAGTCTGTGTTTTTTCTGTATCTTCAACGGATTCTTCAGAGTGATTATTATTTGAAGAATTATTGTTAGAATCGTTTATAGAATTACCTTGAAAAGATTCTTCTTTCATATTATTTTCTAATTCTTGTTGAGTTATAGTTTCTATTTCATTATCTTTTTTATCTTCTGTTATTTCGGTAGGTACTTTATTTTCAATATCAGTTTTTATTTGACTATCATCTTTATCAGGTAGAGGATTACCTTTATATTTATTATTAATAAGATTTTCTTCTAAATCATCGGTTTTATTATTTTCTTCAGATGAGTTTTCATTTTTTATATCATTATTTTCGATTGATTCGTTATTATTTTGATTTGTATTATCTACATCGCTTGCTAGTGATATATTATAAAAACTAAAAAAAGAAATAATAAATATAAAAGTAAATTTTAATATTATTTTGTTACACATTAGAATCTCCCTAAAATATATATTTTATTCATATAAATACATAAATACGTAAAAATAAAACAGTAGTTTACAAGAAATATTAATATTCTATAAAATTTAATATAAACTATTATATAAATTATATTCATATATAAAAGCTCAATTTTAAACAATGCTACAATATAAATTTTTATTATTTTCTAATATTTATTCTTATAGTTTTAGATAAAGAAGTAACTATTAAAACTCCTAAGGAAATAGCTGCTCCAACGAAAATTACATTAGCTCCAGTTGATATTGCTAGATCGAAATTACCTTGAACTAAATAAAGCATTGTGTTATACATTCCAAGTCCAGGAACTAATGGAATAACGCCTGGTATTACAAATAATGTAGCAGGTTGTTTTAATTTTCTAGCAAGTATTTCACTAAATAAAGATACTACAAATGAGGCTAAAAAATTAGAAAAAATAGGGTTATATGATGCATTATCTAATACAATAAATAAAGTCCAACCTATTCCACCACTTAATCCTGCAGGTATAAGTGAAGAAGTAGGAATATGCAAAAATACTGAAAAACCTATTGTGGCAAGTGTTGAATATATAAAATTAGTAAGAATAGACATTAAAAACTACCTCCGAAATTAAACCATACTTCAAGAACTAAACCTACTCCACAAGCAATTGAAATTGCAGTTATAGTTGCATCAAAAGAACGAGCAACCCCAGAAATTAAATCACCGGAAATTAAATCTCTAAGACCTTTTATAAAAGAAACTCCTGGAAGAAGGGGCATAATAGAACCGACTATCAACATTTTTGGTGTGTCTAAAATATTTAATTCTGTTATAAAAACACCTATAATTGCTATAAAAGTTGCAGTAATTAAGCTTGAAAAAGCGGGTATATTACTTAAACTCATAACTTTATCAAATATCATAAGAGATGTTGTTGAAGTTATAAATGTAAGTAAAAAAGTTATAATATCATTTCCACCAAGAAGTAGTGCAAAAAATGCACAACCAATACCGGCACAAATATATGTGATTATTGGTGAGTATGTGTTTTTATTATTTATTTTTTTTAACATTTCCATAGCATCATCTATTTTAAGGTCTTTATTGTTTACAAATTCTCTAGAAAAATTATTAAGTAAGGATACTTTTTCTAAATTGATACCTCTTTTTTTGATTGTTTTCATAAATGATAGACCATCGAATCTATCATCTGAAATTATTATTACAGTAGGTGATGTAAATACATTTATATGATTAAAACCTCTTGATTTGCAAATTCTAAGAATACTATCTTCCACACGATATGTTTCTGCACCATTAGATAACATAAGTTCACCTATAAAAAGTGCGAATCTAAGAACATCTTTTTTGTAACTTTGACTCAATAAAAATCCCCCTTTTTAGAATTTTAGTATCAAGATTTATTTTATTCAAAAATAATGAGTTTAGCAATATGTTTATTTTTATGAAAAAATTGTTGACATTTCTTTTTTAAGTGAATACAATAAAAATATAATAAGCACAAAGAAGTGCAAAAGGCGGTATTATTTTGAGACTTATTATAGCAGGAAGTAATCCGATATTTGATAA
>JAGHEK010000112.1 GCA_017889265.1 Romboutsia sp.
ACTTTCACCTTTTGATACTGATGATGAGTTTGGCTCTGAAAATCCTATAACATTTCCACCTAATCTATACATAGCAGACTCAAAGCTAAGTCTTGTTCTTGTAGATGGTTCATAAAATAATGTAGCTAATAATTTTCCTTCACACACACGAGAATATTTTGTAGGATTGTCGATTATCTTTTCAGATAACGATAATATTTGATTGATTTCTTCTATTGAAAAGTCTTCTGGTTGGACTAAATTTCTTCCTTTTAACGTCATATTTCCTCCTTTTTAGCCTCTCTGGACTAAATTTAAAAGTATTTTTTATCTTTTAGTTAGATTATCATTTTTTTAAATTAAAGTCAATATATATATTCTATACAAAAAGACACATTGACTAAATTATCAACGTGTCTTTATAATTAAAATTCTAGTTTCTGTATTAAATCTCTACATTCTTTTTCTATATCTTCTATATAATCGTGAATATATATACCATTTCCACAAGCAAATATATCTTTTCTTGAAGTCATAAAGTTTTCATCAACTTCTGCTCCAGTAGTTTTAGGGTTTAACTTTATATTACTTCTCATAGCTACAAGTCCATCAGATATCATATTTCTAGCAAAAAGTACTGTATCACATTTTATGATTTTTTCGTCTTTTTTATTTGAAATTCTAACCGATTCTACTCTTCCATTCCCTTCAATAGAAGTTATATTATAATTATGATATATCTTATCAGTCAATCCATAAGTTTTACAATTTTCATCATCAGATATAATCTCCACTTTTATGTTATGTTCTTTTAACTCTTTTTCTATCATATAAAGAGTTTGTCCACCTTCAACTAGTATATTTTTACCTGGAATTATACCCATACTAAATATTTTCTTTGCCATACCTACTGTTAAAATGCCAGAACATCTATCCCCTAGCATATTAAGAGCTTTTCTAGATCCTTCTTTAGCTCCATTTGCTATTATTATTTTTTTACCTTTTATTTTTTCTATTCCATTTGATTTACTAGTACAAAGAACTTCGTTATTTTCTTCTATTTTAAGTGCCATAGTATCAAGTTTTATATCGATACTGCATTTTTCTAATTCTTTTAATAATTTTTCTTTATATTCTTTTCCAGTTATACTATCTTTACTTATATTATAATTTCCTAGATTTAAAGCTCCACCAAGTACAGGATCTTTTTCTATAAGTAATATATCATCAATTCCTTTTTTAGAGGCTTCTATGGCACATAAAATCGCAGATGCTCCTCCTCCAATAATTATTAAATTATAATCCTTCATATTAATCCTCCTTAAATCCAACTACTATTGAAGATTCGCTACTTTTTTTAACTTCAGTTATGTCTATTTCAAGTTCTCTGCTTAATATCATACTTATAGGTAACATACAACCACTTCCTTGACAACCACCCATCATAGCTCTAGTTCTTCTTTTTATCCCGTCTAAAGTAGTTGCACCTAAAGGTCTTTTTATAGAATCTATAATTTCACCTTCTGTTACAAATTCACATTTACACACCATTTTACCGTATGCTGGATTTTTAGATATTAATGCGTTCTTTTCATCTATATTTAACTGTGACATTCTGATCATCTTTTGTCTAATCGGATTAAAATTGTCCTTTTTAACTAACTCTATATTTTTTGATACTATTTTAACTACATACTCAGCTATTGCCGGAGCTGCAGTAAGCCCTGGAGAATCTATTCCTATTACATTTATAAAATTCTTTAGATTTTTAGCTTCTTCAATTATAAAATCTTCACTATCTAATTTTGGTCTTATTCCACTAAAAGTATTTAAAACTCTTTCAAACGGCAGATTTTCAATAGTTTTCTTGCTTTTTTTAATAATTTCATCTATACCTTCTCTAGACGTTCTCATACTATCATCAGATTTAGCATTTGGGCCTAATAATAAGTTTCCATCAACAGTAGGAGTTACTAAAACTCCTTTACTTAGCTTGCTTGGTACTTGAAATAACGTTCTTTTACATAAAGTTCCTGCTACCTTATCGAATAAACAATACTCACCTTTTACAGGTTTTATTTCATATTTTTCTTCATTTATTAAATTATTTAAATGTGTACCACCTAATCCAGATGCATTTATAACCATCTTAGTTTTAATCATGCTCTCATCTTTCATAGTAAGTATGTATATATCGTCTTCTTTTTTTATATCTACAACTTCTTTGCCAAGTAAAAACTCAACTCCATTTTCTACTGCATTTTCCCCAAGTGCTAAAGTCATTTCATAAGGACTAACTATTGCAGATGTTTTTACTAATAAAGCCTTTATTACAGAAGGATTTATATTCTTTTCAAGAGCTAAAATTTCTTCTTTATCTATTATTTCAAGCCCTTTTACTCCTAGTTTTTCTCCATTTTCTTTTAGATAATTTAATCTATCTACTTCTTCTTCATTAAAAGCTAAAATTAATGCTTCATTTCTTTTAAAAGGAAACTGTAATTCTTTAGCTAAATTATCCATCATCTCGTTTCCTCGTATATTTAATTTAGCTTTTAACGTCCCTTCTTTTTCGTTATAACCTGC
>JAGHEK010000113.1 GCA_017889265.1 Romboutsia sp.
CTAACTTCTGCATTAAAAAGATTAATCCGAGAGCCAATAATAAATTTAAAAAAAATAAAAGATAAAGGTAAACAAGAAGAATATATAAAATTAATCGAAGAACTATTTGAACTTTAAAACTTAGGAGGATATTTATGAACAACAAAAAATCTCTAAAGATATACGAAGAAGCAGTAAAATACATTCCAGGAGGAGTTAATAGTCCTGTAAGAGCTTTTAAATCAGTTGGTCTTGACCCAATATTCATACAAAAAGCTCATGGGAGTAAAATATACGATGTAGATGGTAATGAATATATCGATTATATTTGTTCTTGGGGACCGTTAATGTTAGGTCATAGTCCAAAAGAAATTGTACAAGGAATAGAAGATATTGTATATAAAGGTACTAGTTATGGAGTTCCAACAGAAATAGAAGTTGAAATGGCTAAATTAATAGTAGAATCTTATCCTGCTATCGATCAAGTTCGTATGGTAAATTCAGGAACAGAAGCTGCTATGAGCGCATTAAGGGTAGCTAGAGCTTATACTAACAGAAATAAAATATTAAAATTTGAAGGTTGTTATCACGGACATTCAGATTCATTACTTGTTAAATCTGGTTCTGGAACGATTACATACGGTGTTCCAACAAGTCCGGGTGTCCCACAAGATGTTGTTAAAGATACATTAGTTTGTAGATATAATGATTTAGAAGAAGTAAAAAGCATATTTAAAGAACAAGGTCATGAAATAGCTGCTGTAATAGTAGAAACAGTTTCTGGTAATATGGGGGTTGTTCCAGGAAAAAAAGAATTTTTACAACTTCTTAGAGATATAACTAAAGAATATGGAACAATTTTAATATTTGATGAGGTAATAACAGGATTTAGATTAAATTATAATAGCTCAATAGGATATTTTGGAATAAAACCAGATATGGCTTGTTTTGGTAAAATAATAGGTGCAGGTTTACCTGTTGGGGCTTATGGAGGAACTAAAGAAATAATGAGTATGGTCTCTCCTATTGGTCCAGTTTATCAAGCAGGTACATTATCAGGAAATCCTTTGGCAATGTATATGGGTAAAAAGAATTTAGAAATATTAAGAGATAATCCAACAATATATGAAAATTTAGAAAAAAAAGCTATTAAATTAGAAGAAGGATTAAAAAATAATATAAAAAAATTAGGACTTGATTATACAGTCAATAGAGCTGGTTCACTAGTTTGTTTATTCTTCGCAAAAGGTCCTATAAACAATTATGATGATGTTAAAAATTGTGATGTTTCTAAGTTTAATAAATATTTCAAAGAATTAATAAAAAGAGGTATATTATTAGCTCCAACTCAATTTGAAGCTATGTTTTTATCAAATGCACATACAGATGAAGATATAGAATATACAATAAATGCAAGTTATGAAGCACTAAAAATAGCTCATGATATGTAAACGGTATGCAAATATGAAAAAGGCTATTTTAGTTGTAAGTTTTGGTACAAGCTATAAAGAAACTAGAAAAAAAACTATCGAAGCTTGCGAAAAAAAAATAAAAGAAGGATTAAAAGATTACGATTTTTTTAGAGCTTTTACTTCTAATACAATAATAAAAATAATAAAAAATAAGGATAATTTGCATATAAAAAATCCAATAGAATCATTAGATGAATTATACGAAAAAAATTATAAAAAAATCATAGTACAACCTCTTCATATAGTATGTGGAGAGGAATTTAATAAGCTAAAAAATCAAGTTGAAAGTTATAAAAATAAATTTGAAAAAATAATATTAGGTAGACCACTCCTTACAAGTATAGATGACTGTAAAGAAGTAGCAAATATTTTGCAAATACCTAAAATGCATGATAAAGAAGCTATATTATTTATGGGACATGGTACAAACAATAAATCACATACAATTTATAAAATTTTAGAAAATGTACTTATAAATCTTGGAATAAATGCATACGTTGGTACATTTAAAGAACATAAAGAAATAGATTACATTATAAAAAGATTAAAATCAGATGATATAAAAACTGTAAATTTAATGGTATTTATGTTGGTAGCAGGAGATCATGCACTAAATGATATGGCAGGAGATAAGAATTCTTGGAAAACTATACTTGAAAATCACGGATTTAAAGTAAATATACATCTAAATGGATTAGGAGAAAATCCCTTTATACAAGATAAATTTGTAAAACATGCTTATGAATGTGTTCAAAAATTAGGAGATTAAGTTATGAAGATAATAGTTGGAACTAGAGGAAGTAAATTAGCATTAGCACAGACTAACTGGGTTATAGATAAACTAAAAAAAATACATCCTGAAATAGAATTTGAAACCAAAATTATAAAAACAAAAGGTGACCTAATACAAGATATTAGTTTAGATAAAATCGGAGATAAGGGATTATTTGTAAAAGAAATAGAACAACAATTAATTGATAATAAAATAGATATGGCAGTTCATAGTATGAAGGATATGCCCTCAAGCCTACCAGAAGGTTTAAAGTTTGCAGGTATTCCTAAAAGAGAAGATTTTAGAGATGTTTTAGTATTAAAAAAAGGATATTTTAGTATAGACAATTTACCTAAAGGTGCAAAAATAGCAACAGGAAGTAAAAGAAGAAAATATCAACTATTAAAATATAGACCTGATTTAAACATAGTACCTATACGAGGTAATATCGACACCAGAATTAGAAAAATCGAAGATGAAAATTTAGATGGAATAGTTTTAGCTGCATCAGGTCTTTTAAGAGCAGGTCTTGAAGATAAAATAAGTTGTTATATACCAAAAGACATAATGCTTCCAGCACCAGCACAGGGAGCTTTAGCTATAGAAATAAGAGAAAATGATAAAGACATAGAAAAAATAATAAATTCTATAAAAGATACTAAAACTGAAACACAAATACTAGCAGAAAGAGGATTTTTAGATGGAATTAATGGAAGTTGCCATATTCCTATAGGTGCTTATTGTGAAGTTAATGGTGAAAATTTAACTCTAACAGGATTATATGGTGATGAAGAAGGAAAAAAATTAATAACAAAAACTATAGAAGGAAAGACTTTAGATGCTCGTGAAATAGGACTTCAATTAGCTAAACTAATTTTAAGGGAGTATGAATGTTATGAAGGGTAAAGTTTATTTAGTAGGTGCAGGACCTGGAGATTATAAGTTATTAACTTTAAAAGGATTAGAATGTATAAAAAACTCAGACGTTATAGTCTATGATAGACTTGCAAACGAAAATTATCTAAAAGAAGCAAATAAAAATTGTGAATTTATATATGTTGGTAAAAAGTCAAGTAATCATACACTTCCTCAGGAAGATATAAATAAAGTTATATCAGATAAAGCAAAAGAAGGAAAAATAGTAACAAGGCTTAAAGGTGGAGACCCTTACGTTTTTGGTAGAGGTGGCGAAGAAGGAGAAATTTTAAAAAAAGAAGGTATAGAATTTGAAGTAGTCCCTGGTATAACATCTGCAATTGGTGGACTTTGCTATGCAGGAATACCTATAACTCATAGAGATTATGCCTCTTCATTTCATGTTATAACTGGTCATCTAAGAGATGATGATAAACAAAACTCAGAAATAAATTGGAATGCACTAGCAAATATAAATGGTACTTTAGTTTTTTTAATGGGTATAGCTAATCTTAAAAAAATAAGTACTAATTTAATAAAAGAAGGAAAACCAAAAGATACTCCTGTTGCTCTTATAAATTGGGCTACAAGATATAATCAGAAAGTTATAACTTCTACATTAGAAAATGTATATGAAAAATCATTAATAGAAAATATAAAGCCCCCTACTCTTATAGTTGTTGGAGATGTGGTTAAATTAAGAGATAAATTAAACTTTTTTGAGAATAAGCCTTTATTTTCTAAAAATATAATAGTAACTAGAACTAGAAACGAAAATAGTCTTTTATCATCAAAGATATCTGATTTAGGAGGAAATTCAATAGAAATACCTACTATAAAAATAGAAAAAATAAAAAACAATATATACTTGGAAAACGAAATAAAAAACATAAAAGATTATACATATTTAATATTAACAAGTAAAAATGCTGTTGAAATATTTTTTGATAAGTTAAGTGAATTAAATTTTGACTCAAGAGCCTTAGCAAATTTAAAAATTTGTGTAATCGGTACTACTACCGAAAAAGAAATAAAAAAAAGAGGAATTAATCCAGATATAGTTCCTGAAAAGTTTGTATCAGAATCCTTATTTGAAAAATTAAAAGATATATTAAAACCTACTGATAAAGTTTTAATACCTGGGTCTAAAAATTCTAGAGATTTTCTAGTTGATAAAATAAGTAAAATATGCGACGTTAAAGAAGTTCATACTTATGAAACAATACTTGATTATGATAAAAAAGAAGAAATAATAAACATATTAGATTCAAATAAAGTAGATTATATTACATTTGCAAGTTCATCTTCTGTTATAAATTTTGTAAACATAATAGGTGATAAAAATTTAGATAAATTAAATAAATTAAAGGTTATATCTATAGGACCTATAACAACTAACACAGCTAAAAATCTAAATATAAATGTTTACAAAGAATCAGATATTTCAACTATAGATGGTATGATTGATGTTATAATAAATGATAAATAAGATTTTATATAAATCTCAATATTTTTGAGATTTATATTTTATGGAGGAAAAAATGTTAAGAAGACCAAGAAGATTGAGAATAAATGATGCTACTAGAGAATTAGTTAGAGAAACCAAAATAAATATTGAGGATTTAATATATCCTTTATTTATAGTAGAAGGCGAAAATATAAAAAATGAAATATCATCTTTACCAGATGTATATCATTTTTCATTAGATATGCTAGATGAAGAAATAAAAGAAATAAAAGATTTAGGTATAAAACATATAATATTATTTGGTATACCTCACGACCATGAAAAAGATTTTTGCGGAAGTGAAGCATATAATGATAATGGAATAATTCAAAGAGCAATAAGAAAAATAAAAGAAATAGATTCTGACATTAATGTAATTACAGATGTTTGTATGTGTGAATATACTAGCCATGGTCATTGTGGCATATTAACTAAAGGTGGGTACGTTGACAACGATAAGACTTTAGAGTATTTAGCTAATATAGCTGTAAGTCATGCAAAAGCTGGTGCTGATATGGTTGCCCCTTCAGATATGATGGATGGTAGAGTAAAAGTTATAAGAAAGGCACTAGATAAAGAAGGTTTTTTCAATGTACCAATAATGTCTTATAGTGTAAAATATGCATCTACATTCTATGGACCGTTTAGAGAAGCTGCAAATTCTGCTCCTTCTTTTGGAGATAGAAAAACATATCAAATGGATCCTGCAAATAGTAATGAGGCATTAATAGAAGCAGAACTTGATGTATTAGAAGGCGCAGACATATTAATGGTTAAACCTGCATTATCATATTTAGATGTTATAAGAAGAGTTAAGGATAACTATAATTTACCTTTAGCCGCTTATAATGTTAGTGGTGAATATGCTATGCTTAAATCAGCAGTAAAAAACGGAATATTAAGTGAAGGCGCTATATATGAATCAATTCTTTCTATAAAAAGAGCTGGTGCAGATATAATAATAACTTACTTTGCTAAAGATTTAGCTAAAATGATAAAGGATAATAAGTAATTATGTTATATCCAATTAATTTAGAATTAGATGATATGAGAATAACTATAATAGGTGGGGGTAATGTTTCTTATAGAAAATGTAAGAATTTTTTAGATTTCGGTAAATCAGTTAGAGTTGTTTCTCCCGAATTTATTGATGAATTTGAAAATATCAAAAATGATATTGAACTAATTTATGATACTTATAAACAAGATTATATAAAAGATAGTTTTATAGTTATAGCTGCAACAAATAATAAAGAACTAAACAAAAATATAGGTATATACTGCAAAAGTGTTGGTAAATTAGTTAATGTAGTAGATAATATAACACTATCAAATTATACAGTACCCTCTTATTTAAAAAGAGGAGATTTATTACTGAGTGTATCAACAAATGGTAAAAGCCCTTCTCTTTCATCTAAAATAAAAAAAGAATTGGAAGAAAAATATGATGATAGTTACGAAGAATATCTAAATATACTAGGCGAAATTAGAAAAAAAGTTATAAAAAAATATAAAGATATATCTCAAAGAAAAAGTATTCTTAATAATTTAGTTAATTTAAGTTTAGATGAAATTAGAATTATTAATAATGAGATATAAACTAGTTATCTAGAAAATAAGGGGTTTTTATATGAAAATTTTGACTATATTTTTAAATTTGGTTTATATATCTTCTGGTATATATTTCTTGATTAATAAAAACATTTTAAATTTTTCACTTTGTATTTTTTGTTTAGTTAGTAGCATCATTTTAAATTATTTAAGAAAAATTTCTTTTATAAAAACTAATAGTTTATATAGTGTTTGCAACCTATTTTTATTTTTTGCCACTATTTTAGGAAGTTGTTTTGATTTTTACGGGCTTATAAATCATTACGACGATTTTCTTCATATGTTGTCTGGTTTTATAACTGTGGCTATCGGTTATAATTTACTTATATCTATTAATGATAGAATTTATGTTAGAAAGATTTTTGTTATTTTATATTTATTTACTTTTAGTATGGGTGTAGCTAGTGTTTGGGAAATTACAGAGTTTTTATTTGATAC
>JAGHEK010000022.1 GCA_017889265.1 Romboutsia sp.
CAATTAACTCTTGTTAAGGATTGTCTAAGAGAACTTAATTTAAGTGACAAAGTATTTGAACCAAGAATGGTATTAAGTGTAATCTCAAGTGCGAAGGATAAACTTTATACACCAAAAAAATTCAAAGAAATAAATCAACATGATACTAGATTAAGTAAAATTGCAGAGATATATGCACTTTACCAAGAACGTCTAAAAAGAAGTAGTGGTCTTGATTTTGATGATTTAATATTTAAGACTGTCGAACTTTTCAATAAAGATGAAGAAGTTTTAAATTATTATAAAATGAGATTTTTATATATAATGGTAGATGAATACCAAGATACTAGTAAAGCACAATATGAACTTATAAAATTACTTGCAAAAGAGCATCAGAATATATGTGTAGTTGGAGATGATGACCAAAGTATATATGGTTGGAGAGGGGCAGATATAAGAAATATACTAGAGTTTGAGAAAGATTATGATGATGTTCATATAGTTAAATTAGAACAAAATTATAGGTCAACTCAAGTTATATTAGATACTGCAAATGCAGTAATATCAAATAATGTAGAAAGAAAAAGAAAAAAACTTTGGAGTGATAAAAAAGACGGGGAAAAAATAAAAGTAAATGTTTCGTATGACGAAGTAGATGAAGCAGATTTTGTATGTTCTCAGATTTCTAAGTTAGTAAGAGAAGGTAAAAAATATAGTGATTTTGCAGTTTTATATAGAGCTAATGCGCAATCAAGAGCAGTTGAAGATTGTTTAAATCGTTACCAAATACCATATAATATTTATGGGGGTACAAAGTTTTATGAGAGAAAAGAAATAAAAGACTTAATTGCATACCTTAGAGTCATACAAAATCCACAAGACGATATTTCTCTAAAGAGAATAATAAACGTTCCAAGAAGAGGAATAGGACTAAAAACTATCGAAAAAGTAGAAGATAGAGCGAGTTTAAAGCAAGAAAGTATGTACTCTGTTTTAATAGATATAGAAAATAATTCAGATTTATCTACTAAAGCTAGAAAAAGCATAAGTGAATTTGTTGATATTATAGGTTCTTTAAGAGTTATGAAAGAAGCTTATTCTGTTAGCAAACTTATAGAAAAAGTTTTAGAAACTACTTTATATATAGAAGAATTAGCAAAAGAAAATAACGAAGAAAGTAAAGATAGAATAGATAATTTAAAAGAATTCGTATCTATTGCTATTGAATTTGAACAAAATAACGAAGAAAAAGATCTAGAAGCATTTTTAACTAGTATATCTTTAACTATGGAAACTAGCGAAGATGAAGAAGACGATAAAGTTTCTCTTATGACTATTCATACATCTAAAGGTTTAGAATTTCCAGTTGTGTTTTTGATAGGAATGGAAGAAGGATTATTCCCTATATCTAGAAGTCTAAGGTCTATGAATGAATCAGAAATAGAAGAAGAAAGAAGGCTTTGCTATGTTGGAATAACTAGGGCAAGGGATATTTTATATATGACTCTTACACAAAAAAGAACTTTATATGGGAAAACTAGTTCATCTATTTCTTCGAGATTTATGGAAGAATTGCCTAAGCATTGTTTAGAAAGATTAAATCAACCTAAAAATGAATTAACTTATTCTAAAGCAAATTATAATGTTCTAGATAAACATACTAAAAAATATATGAATAGTTTCAATAAAAGCATAGTGGCTAAAAATATAAATGCTACTATAAAAAAACAAGATGATATAGATAAAGATTTGGATATAAAAGTTGGAGCAAAGGTTCATCACCCTAAATTCGGGATAGGTACTGTTGTATCTGTTGTAGGTAGTGATATTACCATAGCATTTGATAATAACGGAATAAAAAAGATAAATAAAGAATATACAACGATAGATTTATTATAGGGAGGATATTATGGGTTTTGCAAATGATTTGATAGACTTTTTATATAAAAGTCCAACTGCTTTTAATGCCGTAGAAGAAAGTAAAAAAATACTTGATGAAAATGATTTTAAGGAACTTAATCCAAGAGAAGTTTGGAATTTAAAAGTAGGTGGCAAATATTATGTTACTAAAAACTTATCTTCAATAGTAGCATTTACTATAAACTCAAATAATATACAAGAAGGATTTAGAATAATAGGTTCGCATTCTGATTCACCTAGTTTTAAGATAAAGCCAAATCCTGAAATGATTTCAGAAAATACTTATTTAAAATTAAATACTGAATGTTATGGAGGACCTATTTTAAATACTTGGCTAGATAGACCACTTGCAATAGCAGGTAAGGTAGTATTAAAAAGCGACGACATTTTAAATCCTGTTGAAAAAATAATTAACATAAATAAGCCTATTTGTATAATTCCTAATTTAGCTATACACATAAATAAAACTATTAATGACGGTTATTCTTTAAATAAACAAAAAGATATGATACCTTTAGTATCTTTAATAAACGATACTTTAGAAAAAGATGACTTTTTATTAGATAAATTATCTAAAACATTAGGTGTTAAAAAGAAAAATATACTAGATTTTGAGTTGTTTTTATATGAATACGATAAAGGTAGCTTAATAGGAAACAAGAAAGAATTTATATCTTCTTCAAGACTTGATAATTTATCTATGGCATATACGAGTTTAATATCTTTAGTAGAATCTAAAAACGATAAAGGAATAAATATAGCTTGTATATTTGACAATGAAGAAATAGGCAGTTCTACTAAACAAGGGGCAGACTCTAATATGCTTTTAAATATTTTAGAAAGAATATGTATATCTTTGGGAGAAAATAGAGAAGGATTTTTAAGAAGTTTATATTCTTCATTTATGATATCTGCAGATTTAGCACACGCAGTTCATCCTAATTTTCCAGAAAAACACGACCCAACTAATAGAGTGGTTATGGGTAAAGGTCCGGTTATAAAAATTAATGCTAATCAATCATACACGACAGATTCACACTCTAGTTCTGTGTATAAAATGATATGTAAAAAAGTAGGAGTAAATTATCAAGAGTTTGTAAATAGGTCTGATGCAAGAGGGGGAAGTACAATAGGGCCTATATCTTCAACTCATATAGATATACCTTCAATAGATGTTGGAACTCCAATACTTGCTATGCATTCTATAAGAGAATTAGGATGTGTTAGTGATTATATTGATATATATAAAACCTTTCTAGAATTTTATAATATATAATTATTGTAAATATATTAAAAAAGTTGAATATTAATGTAATTGTTAGTATAATTAAGTAGGTTTTTAAAGATTAAAAATATGGAGTTGATATAAATAATGGCAACTAAAAGAATAGCAGTTTTAGGTGGACCAAGATGTGGAAAGACGACTTTAATTCAACACCTATACGTTGAAATGAAAATAGCAGGTCTTAATGTAGGATATGCTTTTGAATATTCTACTGATTACCTAAAAGATAAAGGAATGATAGAAACTATATCAGAACAGTATGGAATATACTTAGGACAAAAAAGAATAGAAGATGAATTATCTAGTTTTGACTATGCACTTACAGATTATGCAACTTTTGTTCCTTATATATATGGAAGATTTATGTTAGGTGATAAACAAAGAACTAAAAAAGAAATCCAAATATTAAAGGATTTATATTGTCTAGCAATAGAAGATATTCCAAATTATGATATGATAGTTTATATACCAAGAGAATTTGGATACGTTCAAGATGGAATTAGATGGCAAGATGAAGAAGTAGCATTAAAAATAGACGAAGCTATTTTAAATTTCTTAAATGCAGAGAATATAAAATACGTTCAAGTAACTGGTTCAACAAAAGAAAGAGCTAAGCAAATACTTGATATTTTAGATATAAATTATAAAGAAACACCACAATTAAATGATTCTAAAGATGGAGATGATAAATAATATGGAAACTAAAAATCCAATAGTTACAATAGAAATGGAAAATGGTAAAAAAATAGTAGCAGAGTTATATCCTCGTATAGCTCCTAACACTGTTAAAAATTTTGTTAGTTTAGTTGAAAAAGGATACTATGATGGAATAATATTTCATAGAGTTATAGAAAACTTTATGATACAAGGTGGTTGCCCAGATGGAACTGGTATGGGTGGACCAGGACATTCTATAAAAGGTGAGTTTAAATCTAATGGATTTACTAATAATTTAAAACACGAAGCAGGAGTTTTATCTATGGCAAGAACTAATATGCCAAATTCTGCAGGTTCTCAATTCTTTATAATGCATAAAAATTCACCACACTTAGATGGTCAATATGCATCTTTTGGTAGAGTTATAGAAGGAATGGACGTTGTTAATGAGATAGCTACTACTAAAACAGATTTTAATGATAGACCTAAAACTCCTCAAGTTATGAAAAAAGTAACTGTTGAAACTTTTGGGGTGGATTATTCAGACGTTGAAAAGATGTAGGAATTTTTCTATTATATTTAATTAAGTATTTACAATTATGATACTTTGTTTTAAAATATTATAGGAAACCTAAAACACACATTTTAAACCACAATAAAATCTATAATAATATTTTGACTAAAATTAAATGAAATAATAAAAAAGACTGTCGCATAAACAATTTTCAATTGATGTGTGGCAGTTCTTTTTTTAATATTTTATTATATAAATTATTATTTTAGAGGGAATAGGATATATATGAAAACAAAACAAAAAATATTAATATTATCTACTATAATTTTTATAATAGTAGGAATATGGTTTTTCAAAAATAAACCAACAAAAGAAGAAGTGAGCGACGATAGTCAGTTTGATATTACATATGATTTTGATATTGAAAAGCTTAAAGCTAATAAATTACCAATGATAATAGCTTTTGGTTCATCTTCTTGTGTTCCGTGTCAAGAACTAAAACCAATACTACAAGAATTAAGTAAAGAGTATGAAAATAAAGCAATAATTAAGTTTGTAGATATATCAAAAAATAGTGATGTAGCTATGGATTTTCCAATAAAAGTCGTGCCAACATTATTTTTCTTTAATAAAGATGGTAGTCCATTTGAATCTGATGATTTAATTATGTATTCATCAAAAAAAGATAATAAACATATTTTTACGGCTTATGAAGGGAAACTTGGAAAAAGTTATTTAGAACAAATATTAAAAGAGATGGGGGTTAAATAATGGATAGTTTAATTCATAATATATCTCATATAATAGAATCAAATTTATATTTAGCACCGATTTTAGCATTATTAGGAGGTATACTTACATCGTTATCTCCTTGTTGTTTATCAACTATACCACTTATTATTGGGTATGTTGGAAAAGATAATAATGATACAAAGAAATCATTTGTATTATCAGTATTATTTGCACTTGGAATGACTATGACATTTACGATACTTGGTGTAGTAGCATCTTTGTTTGGGAGAATACTTAATATAAATTCTAATTTATGGTATATAATTTTGGGTACCATTATGGTTTTGATGGCACTTCAAGTATGGGAAGTTTTTAGTTTTGTTCCTTCGAGTTATGCAGTAAGTAAAAATAAAAAGATAGGATATGTAGGTGCCTTTTTTGCAGGGGCTTTGGGTGGATTATTTTCATCTCCTTGTTCTACACCGATACTTGTTGTAATACTTGCTTTTGTTGCTAAAGAAGGTAGTTTGTTATATGGAACATTACTTTTGTTATTATATTCTATAGGTCACAGTATACTTCTTATTATAGTAGGAACTTCAACTTCTACCTTAAGAAAAATTACTAATTCAAGTAATTATGGAGCTTTAAGTAATGTACTTAAAGTTTCTACTGGATTAATTATTTTGATTTTAGGGTTTTATATGTTTTATTTAGGATTTTAGAAATGTTATATTATTTAA
>JAGHEK010000023.1 GCA_017889265.1 Romboutsia sp.
CACAAGGGATAAGTGCGCCAAATTTTAAACTGGAATAAAATGTAACCCTTATAATTATTAGAGCGATAGCTCTACGCATATAAGGGTTATTTTGTAAAGTATTAAATTTTACATTAATGCAACACTAGTACTGTAAAGCTCTTTTTTAGAAGTTTATTTTCTTTTTCCTCATTCCAACATTTAAAACCAGACCTAAATTAGCTAAAGATGTCATTATAGAACTTCCTCCGTAACTTATAAATGGCAGTGTAACACCTGTTACAGGAATAAGCGCAACAGTCATACCTATATTTTGTATAATTTGATATGCAAACATACTCATAACACCTATTACTATCAATGTTCCATAAAAATCCTTTGCCTCTTTTGCTATGTATATAAGCCGCATAAGAAAGAGTATAAACATTATTATAACGAAACCCATTCCAAAAACACCCAATTCTTCTCCTATAACAGCATATATAAAATCACTATCTTGAACAGGAAGAAATTGATACTGAGTTTGACTTCCTTCATATAATCCTTTACCAGTTATACCGCCAGAACCTATTGCTATCATAGATTGCATAACTTGATAATTCCCTTTAAGAGTTGGGTCATCTGGATTCAAAAACGCTTGTATTCTCTCTTTTTGATGATCAGCCATAAACATATACATAATAGGCAATGATACTACGACTACAATTAAACATCTCATAATAAGCTTTGTATTAAGACCTGCCGTAAATAACATCCCAAATATTATGCACATAAAAACTATCGCTGTACCTAAATCGGGTTGTGCAAACAAAAGACCTATAAAAGGAACTGCATATATCAAAACTGGTATTATATCTTTTAAAGTATCTAAATTATCTTTTTTCTTTTCTACTATTTTAGCATAACTTAATATAAACGTTAATTTTACTAATTCAGAAGTTTGAAAATCAAGCGGACCTAAATTAAGCCAAGACCTCGCTCCTCCTCTTTCAACACCAATACCTGGAATTAGAACTATAAAAAGAAGTATTAAACTTATAATATATAACTCTTTATAATATTTTCCTAAAAAATTATAATCAAAAAATAATATAAAAATTATAAGCGCAACACCTAATAAAAATGCAAATATTTGCTTATAGATTTGAGAATAGTTTCCCGTTTGCTGAGTTAAAGTTGCACTACTTAAAACAATTATCCCAAATATAAATATAGTTAAAACTATAGCTATTAATTTCCAATCTATTTGTTTTAATAGTCTTAAAGTAGTTTTTTTATCGATCAAACTATCACCACCTTCTTACAAAAAATTTAAAAAGGGAGATAAAATCCCCCTTTTATCTTTTAAGATTTTTTAACGGTATATTAGCAATAAGTGCCGAAACTGGCATATCATCGTCTTCACTTCTAGTTTTTGACATCTTTATTTCTAATCCATCTTCATCTATCTCTGCATAGTTTGCTATTACTTTAATAATATCTGTCTTTATCATATCTAACAAAGTATTTGAGCAATCTACCCTATCGTGAACTAAAACTAATTTTAATCTTTCTTTAGCTACTGATTTACTAGTTTTAGGTTCGTTAGAAAATATTTTAAATAAATCCAACATAGATATATCCTCCTTTGTTATCTAGCTTTTCCAAATATTTTCTTAATTTTAGTAATAAAAGTTTCTTCCTCTTCTAATTCAAGCATCGGAACATCATCTCCTAATATTCTTCTTGCTATATTTTTATATGCTTGTCCTGCCAAAGATTTGTTATCAAGTACTGCTGGCTCACCTTTATTAGTAGATACTATAATGCTTTCATCATCTGGAACTAAACCTATAAGTTTAATAGCTAGTAACTGTTCAATGTCTTCTTTATTCATCATATCTCCACGTTTAACCATATCTTGTCTTATTCTATTTATAACAAGCCTTATATCTTCCATTTCACTAGCTTCTAAAAGACCAATTATTCTATCTGCATCTCTTACTGCAGATACTTCTGGATTAGTAACAACTATTGCTCTATCTGCACCTGCAATTGCATTTTTAAAACCTTGCTCAATTCCTGCAGGGCAATCTATTAATATAAAATCAAAAGACTCTCTTAAATTATCACAAAGCATCTTCATTTGTTCTACATTTACTGCATTTTTATCTTTAGTTTGTGCTGCTGGTAATAAGTATAGATTTTCAAATCTTTTATCCTTTATAAGTGCTTGTTTTAACCTACAAGTACCTTCTACAACATCAACTATATCATAAACTATTCTATTTTCCAGACCCATAACACAGTCTAAATTTCTAAGACCTATATCTGCATCAACTATAACAGTCTTTTTATTTTCTAAACTAAGTGCAGTTCCTAAATTCGCTGCTGTGGTAGTTTTTCCAACTCCACCTTTACCTGATGTTATAACTATAACTTCACTCATTAATATGCCCCCCTAATTTCTTTTTCGGTAAATAATTTTCAACAACTATCATTCCATCGCTAACGAATGCAACTTCTGGATAGCTTTCTTTTTCATCCTCATAATCATCTTCTGGTGCTTCTGCTATGTAACTAGAAATTTGCACAACCTTTGGTTTAAATACTTGTGCTACAACATAAGCATTTTCATTTCCATTTGCACCTGCATATATAAATCCTTTTACAGAACCCATAACTATAATATTTCCATTTGCAACAACTTTAGCTCCTGATTCAACATTACCCATTACTACAACGTTAGATGATGATGTTATTTGAGAACCAGATTTAACATCCGTCATAACTACTATATCACCATTATATTCTACATTTCCTCCAGATCTCAAGTTGTTTATATATTTTGTATTTATTATTTCTTTCTTCTGTTTGTAAATATTATTTTCTATAAATTCAACATCAAATTTAGAAGATAATTCATCTTTTATCTGCAAAATTTGTATGTCAGTTAAATATTCACAGTTAATCGCTATTATTTTTGCCCCATTGAAAAATCCAATAGCAGACTCTAATTTTTCAATTATCGCAGACTTTATATCGTAATACGAGGCATCTTTTTTAACATTCACGATTAAACCATCTTTACTACCTTTAAATTCTACTAAATTATTCATCGTTTCATTCAAAGACACGGCAAACCCTCCAGAATGATATATAATTCTATAATTCTTTAAATTACTCTAAATTCCTTTATTTTTTCATGCTAGATACGAAATTTATACTATCTTCGTTAGAAATTCCTATGCTAGAATCTGTAGTATTTATTTTTTCTGGCTCGAAATAAGCACCCATAACTTCTCTTACCATTAACATTGCATTACCACTACTTCCCCCTTGTGGAATTACTACTGCTACTGCTATTTCTGGGTTATCTGAAGGAGCAAAAGCAACACTCCAAGAGAAAGAACGATAATCAGATTTATACTGATCTATTTTTTCATCAGTTAAATTAGGATTTAATTCTTTTATAGCTTTTCTTAAGTATGATGAATTAACTTTATCATTATCTTCAAGTTTTACTTGTACACCTTCTTTTAACTCTTTCTCCAAACTTTCTTTCTCTTCTTTTGATAAACTATTATCATTTAGAGATTTTTTTATTTCCTCTTCTCTTTCTTTTTTAAGTTCTTCTTCCTTTTCTTTTTTAAGTTTAGCTGCTAAATCTCTAGCTTCTTCTAATGAAACACCAAAATCTTGTATATGAGTTTCTAAATAATTCACTTCATTATCAGTAGGTATTTTACCACTTTTATCTGCTGTTCCTGTTTTTGCAGCAACTTTTATTGGAAAGTTTGCGAATGCTTTTTTAGCACTACCTTGAGTTACAACCAATTCCATAGCATCTTTTAGTATTTTTAAGTTTTCTAAATTATTAAACTTTATTTTATTTATTTGATTTTCATCAATGTATAAACTCGAATAATCACTTGATATAACTCTATCAACCGTAGATAACTCTACTAAATTTCCTCCATTTGCAATAGCTGATATGTATCTTACAATTTGTGCAGGAGTAGCTTGATTTTCACCTTGTCCAATAGATATATTAAATGCATCTGCCGTACTCCATTTCGAAAACTTAAGGTAATCAAAAAGTATAGAATCTGCTATTTTTTCTACTCTATCTTCTTTTACTCCTAACTTTTCAAGTCTTTTTATAACTTCTCCTCTAGTAGGTATTTCTTCTTCATCAACCCAACTAACTATTGTATCTATTTTTTCATCATATTCTTCTTTATTGTTTTCTCTGGTTATACCTTCAAAGTCATTAGCCATAGTTTTATCTATATAACTTCTTAGAAGTGCTTTCATTCCATTTTTCTTATCATCAATACTTGGAACTCTACCATTTCTTTCATATATCTCATCATATAATCCAGTTTTTTCATCAAGACCAAATAATTTAGAGGTATTAAAAATATCTTCTATTCCTATTTTAGGATTCGGGTCTTCACCACCTGTAAAATTCGTACCTGAACCTAATGTATAAAAATATACATTACAAGATTCTTGGATTGCTTTATAAAGATTAGTAGCTCCATGATTTCCTCTACCTTTATGCCAAATATAATCCGCAAAAGGTCTATTTCCAAGCATTATAACACCAGGATCTTGTATAGTATAATTAGGATCCATACCTTTTTCTAGCGCTGCCATACCTGTTATCATCTTAAAAGTTGAACCTGGTTGGAATACCCCTTGAGTAGCAAGGTTAATCTCTGCACTAGGCGCCAAAACATCATTAGCATTAGAAGGTTTTAAAGCCTTATAATCTTCATCACTAAGACCTGTTACAAACTTGTTCGGATCAAAAGTTGGATAACTCGCCATAGATAAAACATCTCCTGTTTTAACATCCACTGCAATTACTGCTCCAGTTTGTGCATTAGGTTCAGCAGTTGAAATGGTATAATTGCCATAAGGGCTTTCATAAACCCCTCCTGTTCTTACTGTTGCTAGAACGTTTTTTAATGCCTTTTCGGTATATTCTTGTAAATTCTTATCTATGCTTAAATACACAGTATCACCAGATTTAGGTTCTACAACATCTAGTTCTTTAGTTATTCTACCTAGTGCATCAACTTGAACACGTTTATATCCATCTATTCCTTTTAGTGCGACTTCATAAGATTGTTCAATCCCACTTTTACCAACTAAATCACCTTTTATATATTTTTTATCTTTTATACTTTCATCTACTATATTATGACTTTTTATGTACTCATCCACCTTTTGACCACTAAGATACTTTTCTTCATCCATATATGGTATTTTTCCAACTTGACCTAATATATGAAATGCTAGTGAACCATTTGGATAATATCTCGTAGGCTCCACTGCAACATTAACTCCAGGAAGTTCCATAGCTTGTTCTTCTATTTGAGATATAGTTTTTTCATCTATATCTTTAGCAATGGTTACAGGATTATACTGAGAATAACCTTGAGATTTTATAATGTCTCTGACTATAAGTATTTTTCTAGCATCTTCATTACTTAGACTTTTATCTATTAAATAAGATTTATAGTTTCTTATTTCGTTAAATGCATCTTTTGCACTTATATTCATATTATCAATATTATAACTTTTTAACCAATCTTGTTTGTTTTTCTCATCTGTAAACATCCAATTGCTAACTAATATCGGTGGATATATTTGATTTTCGTTTAATTTTGCTTGAAGTTTTACTTTATCCAAGTTCCTATCTTCTTCAGATAATACTCCATTTGCAATTTCTCTATCTACTATAAAATAAAAACTTTCTTTTGCATCTAGCTCTGAAGGTATTTGATTTTCTTTTTTAAATTCATTTATATTATCATCAAACGTATAGAAAAACTTCCCGTCTTTTATGTAAATAGGAAATTCATCAACATATTCCTCTTTATTTTTCTCTAATATGTTTATAAGTTTTAAACTTACTTCATTTGCCATAGAATTTCCATTTGAATCTTCTTTTTTTATACCATCTCCAGAAACCTGCACAGTAAACGAATTTTTATTTCCAGCAAGCAATCTTCCATATCTGTCTCTTATCTCTCCACGTGGTGCTTTTATAGTTAAATGTTTGTAAGTCTTATTTTCTGCTAATTCTGCATAATAATCATATCTAAAAGTAGTCATATAAATAATTTTACAAAATATAACAAAAAAAGCTAAAATGAGTACATTTTGTATAATACGTAATCTATTATTTTTTTGCACTTAATCACCAACTAATCTTCTTTGAGTTTTAAAATAGTATTTTTAAAAATATTAAAAACTATCACACTAAATATAGAATTATTTATAGGAATTATTAAAAGTCCTTTTATAATAGTATTAAACATATCATAATTAACATAAACAATACTAGATGCTATTATATTTAATATAGAATCAAAAAATGTAATAAGAAAAACTAATGCAAATATAGTAATATTACTCTCTCTATATATCTTCGCCTTTAAATTATTTATGAAAATCGAAGACAAAAATAATGTTAAAGCATTTATTCCAAATATTCCTCCAATAGTTATATCTTTTAATACCCCAATAAAGATACTTATTAAAATAACATCTATATCCTCAACATAAAGAGATATTATAGCCATATATATAATACTAAGGTTTATACTAGTGTCGAATATATTAAAATAATTAGTAATTCCATTTTCAATTATTACTAACAAAGCACCCAAAATATAAAGCATATATCTTTTCATACTATTCACCATCTATTTTTCTAGGTTCTATTACAGCAACATCATCTATATTTTTAAAATTAACAGACGGTTTTACTATAACGTATTTTATAGATTGATTTTTATCCTCTATTACTTGGTCTACTTCGCCAATTATAATACCTTCTGGGTAAAGACCTAGACCTGATGTGGTTATGACATCTCCAGGTAATACTTCATATGATGTATCAAACATATATCCATATAAATAACCTTTTTCTTTATAATCTTCCATATCTTTTATATTTACATTTTGAGTAATAATCCCTTTAAATTCCGGTTTACCTGGAACTTTAAAACTAACAGATGATTTAGTATCTAATATAGATATAGCTTTACTATAATTTTTTGAAACCTCATAAACTATCCCTACTAGACCATCTCCATTTACAACTACACTATCTTTTTTAACTCCATCATCTTTACCTACTCCAATTACAAATGTTGTATACCAATTACCATCATTCTTACCAACAACAGATGATGAAATCATATTAGCGCTATATTTTTCATCAACGAAGTTAAGCGATTTTTTTAAATCTTTTAAAGATTCCATTTCACTCAACTGATTTTTTAATGCAACTACTTCATTTTTTAATTTATCATTTTCATTTTTTAAATCATCTACTTTTTCAGCATTTTCTTTAAATTTTATTATATCTAAAAAATTTTCCTTTAAAAATTTAAAACCTTTGTTTATATTCTCTTGTAAAAAAGTTGAAGTATCCATAATTAAACTAGATACCGAGTTTGAGCCACTATAACCCCTTCCTATTGATATTCCCACAATTCCAATTAAAGTGATAGCAACTAGACTTGTTACTATCACTTTTACATTTAATCTACTTCCTTTTTTTTCTTTATCAAACTTCAAGTTTTATCACCAACTTTTAATTACTATCTTCCTTGCATAGTCAATACTTTCTCAAAAATCTCTTTATCTTCAACAGATTTTCCAGTTCCAAGCGCAACACAATCAAGAGGATTTTCTGCTATATGAACTGGCATACCAGTTTCTTGCTTAACTAACTTATCAAGACCTTTAAGTAATGCCCCTCCTCCAGTTAACATTATACCATTTTCCATAATATCTGATGCTAATTCTGGTGGAGTCTTCTCTAAAGTTGATTTTATCCCATCTATTATTGCAGTTATAGGCTCTCTTAATGCTTCTCTAACTTCTGATGAACTTATTTCTATCGTTTTTGGAAGACCAGATATTAAATCTCTACCTCTTATTTGTTTGTTTTGTTCTTTATCTTCTTTGAAAGTAGAACCTATACTTATTTTAACATCCTCTGCAGTTCTTTCACCTATTGCCAAGTTATACTCTTTTTTAACATAGTTTACAATAGATTCATCAAACTCGTCTCCACCTATTCTAATAGACTTAGCAGTTACTATTCCACCTAAAGATATAATTGCTATTTCAGTAGTTCCTCCACCTATATCAACAACCATATTTCCTTCTGGTTCTTCAACTTTTAAACCTGCACCTATTGCTGCTGCCATAGGTTCTTCTATAAGATAAGCATCTCTTGCTCCTGCTTGTCTAGCTGCTTCTTCTATTGCTCTTTTTTCAACTTCTGTAACACCATATGGTACACATATAGCTATTCTTGGAGTTACAACTCCTCTTTTATCTGCAGCTTTTTGTATAAAATATCTAAGCATTTCCTCAGTAATATCAAAATCTGCTATAACACCATCTTTCATAGGTCTTATAGCAACTATGTTTCCTGGAGTTCTACCTATCATTTTTTTAGCTTCTTCACCTACTGCTAAAACAGACTTACTATCATCTCTTATAGCAACAACAGAAGGTTCTCTAACTACTATTCCTTGACCTTTTATGTAAACTAACGTATTCGCAGTTCCTAAGTCTATACCCATATCTTTAGTAGACTTTTTGAACCCAAACATAGAAAAAAAACCTCCTTTTGATTTTTTTTCTTTTTTTATTTCATTTGACATAGTTCATTCCTCCCTAATTTTTAAATTATCCTATTTTCTTTAAAACTAAAATAAACTCCGTCTCCGATAATTATATGGTCCATTACTTCAATTCCTATTAATTCTCCACAACTTATAAGCCTTTTTGTAATCTTTTTATCTTCATTTGAAGGCTCTATACTTCCAGAAGGATGATTGTGCATTAATATAATTTTATTTGCACTTCTTTTTATAGCCTCTATAAAAACTTCCCTTGGGTGGACTAAAGATGAGTTTAAAGTACCAATAGAAACATCTATATTTGTTATTATTTCATTTTTAGTATTAAGTAAAATTACTTTAAAAATCTCTTTTTTTAAATACCTCAAACTTTCCATATAATATTTGTATATATCCCACGGGTTTTTCACTTGATACTTTTGTGGTTTATAGCTTGATACCCTAACTCCAAGTTCTAATGCTGCTTTTATTTGAGCTGCTTTTGATAAACCGATGCCGTCTATTTGGCATAATTCTTCTATTGAAATGTCTTTTAAATATCTAATACCTTGCGAGTCTTTATTTATTATGTAATTAGCTAACTCAATAACGTTTTTATTTTTATTTCCCGTTCTTAAAATAATAGCTAGTAATTCTGCGTTTGATAAACTTTTTTCACCTTGCAAAAACATCTTTTCCCTTGGTTTATTCTCTAATGCCATATTCTTAAATGTCAATATTTCATTAGATTTCAGTTATATCACCCTCCATAAAAATATATATATATCAAAGCTAGTCTCATACAAAAAACATATAATGACTCACCATTTTTGTACATTTAATATATGTTACTTTTTATAACATTAAATTTAACATTAAACTTTCCTAAAACCACTTTTATTTTAGGAAATTGCGACTCTAATATTATCTTAATAATCACTTTATTTTGTTAAATGTTCATACTTATTTAGTCTATCACTATATCATAAAAATTTCAATACAAATGTCGATTGTTTTCTACATAAAAATAAAGATATAAAAATTTATATCTTTATTCTATCCACATTATATAATTTTAATAACCAAAGGTATAATTATTTACTTAAGAGAGTATATAAATTCTAAATATCCTTGCATAGAATCTAAAAATAAACTCTTGCTTTTTGATAGGTCTTGTTCATTTGCAGATTTAGATGATACTGTTATATTTTCTTTTATACTTTTTGTGTACTCTAAAAGATTATCCCTAAAAATCTTACTTTCTTCATAATCTATATTTTTTGTTTCTTTTTCTATTTCAGCAACTATATTACTTCTACTATCTAATATCTCTTTATATTTAGTTAAATCAACATTTTCACTCGCCCAAAACGATGATTCATTTTTAAAATTTTCAATTAGATTATTTAAACTAGAAGAAACCTTTTCAATATAATTATATTTTTTAGTATACTCTAAAGATAATGCTGGAATTTTAACTTCTGCTAAAAAAGCATCTGGATAATCTACTCTTAATTCATTTAAATATTTTCTAGTTACTTCTTTATCAAAAAAACTATAAGTTTGAACTTTATTTATATTATCTATATTAACAGTTGCAAAAGGTATTTTTTTATCAGTTAAATTTTTCTCAATATTTTTTACTTCATTAATATCCTCAATAGATGCAACTTGCACAGTATAAAAAGTCCATTCATTTATATTAGCTACATTTACATCTTCATTTTTTTCAGTTTTTTCATCTTTTTTATCTTCGTTTAATTTATTTACTTCATCTTTTATATCATTATATTCAAACTCTTTTTTTATATCTGTATTATTACTTGATATATTAGTCTTTAAACTTTCTAAATCAACTTTATTGTATAAATATAAAATACTAATTAAAAATCCAATAAACAAAACCTTGCCAAAGCTTTTATTTTTTCTTCTTTTATTAAATCCTCTGTATATCGTTTTTCTTCTATTCATTAGTTTATATCCCCCTAATATATATTACTATTAATATATATTAAAAAAATCTATAGTATATTCTTATTTTTTCAATTTTTCTTTTATTATATGATTTATGATTTTTCGTCTTATACTTTCTAAATTTTCATTTTCATCAATTTCAATACCAACAATCTTTGCTATTGATAATATATCATTCTTTGTTTTTAATTTATATTCTTTTATTAATTCATCTTTTACTTTGTCAATCTCTAAAACATAATCTTTATTATCCTTTCTATAATAAGCATAATTTCTAGAACACATATTTTTATTTAAATATATATTTTTTGCAACTTTTACTATTATTTGATTATATGAGTAACTGCTTTTTAATTCTATATCTAAGTACTTTGCAAAATCTACTATCTGTTTTCTACTCCTTAGTACACTTTGTGATTTTAAAAATCTAATAATAACCGATGGTTTTTCCTTTTCTGACGCTTTTTTAAGTATTTTTAAATATATTATTTCTGACTCTAAATCCATTTTATCTAGTACTTTTTCAACAACCCTATCAAGGTTACTTTCACAATATTTTCTAATATTTTTTTTATTTTTAGCGTTATTCATTTCACTTTCTGCCATCTCCAATATTGTTTTTTTTAGATTTTCTTTATATCTTCTCTCATCCAAAACTATCACCCCTTAAATAAAATTATTATATTCTTTCAGTTTATAAATTGTGATTTTATAAATTTACAAGACTAAGTATAAAAGTAAACTATTTTGGAAATAAATAATACTGTAATCAAACATACTCAATCTCCCCAATTTTTAAGACTTCTGAAAACAGAAGTCTTTTTTATATAATAATTCATCATATAAAAAAGAACTGATAAAAAATCAGTTCTTATATCTCTAAATTTGAAATCCCATCATAAACATTAAAACTATTTGGAGTTATTTTTCCTTTTAATCTTTGATTAATAACTATATAATCATTTCTTATTACTAAACTCATAAAAAGTGCATTATCATTAACATAATTCTGTATCGATTTATATATATCTTTTATCTGATTTTCAGATACAGAACTTCGTAAAGAATTTATATATCCTTGAAGTTTATCGTCTGTATATCCTATGCTTTGTATTATATTTGTAGCATCTGGTATACTAGATAATTCCCAACCAACGAGTGCCAAATCATACTGTTTTTCTATTAATGCCTTATCCATATCCTCTGGTGTTAATTCAATAACATCTGATTTTATTCCTATTTCCTTAAGGCCTTGGCTTATTATATGTGCAGTCTTTATTCTCTCACTATTTTCTATATTTACTATTATCTTTAGATTTAATTGTTTTAATTTATTTTTCACTTCTTCTTGAGTATAAACATTTGATGAAGTAGTCGCCCCCGTTGTATCAGTTTTTTGTAATTTTATATTATTTAGATATTTTTTTGCATTATCAATATTATAATTAATAGATTTTGATGTAGTATAATACTTTGATTTAGAGTTTAAAGGAAAATCAACTACAGTAGCATCACCTATATAAGCTTCTTCTAAGACTCTTTGTCTGTTTATACAGCTTACTATGGCTCTTCTAAAATTAACATCTCTTATAAATTCATTATTATAGTTGAATATAACACTTTCATAATCTCTACCCTCAAAATTTACTATTTTAAATTCTTCTTCATAAAATTTACTAAGGTCATTTAAATCAACTTTTGAAATATCGCTATTTAAAGATAACACCATAGCAGATTGAGCTTCTTCATCTGGTACTATTTCAACATTAATATTTTTAGATTTTATATCGGATTTTTTATAATAATTTTCATTCACTACAAGTTTCATATACTTTCTTTCTTGATATGCTTCTATTTTGTACTTTCCACTTCCAACTAAATTAAATTTGCAATCATTAATATCTGTTGCCCCTTCTAATTTATGTTTTGGAATTATAGGAAATATTAGTGTATCAACAGAAAATGAATAATTATTTATAAACTCTATCCTAAAATTTTTATTATCTATAACAGAAACTTGGCTTATATTTTCAACCAATTTATAATAAGGACTTTCTTGATTTTTCTTTATAGTATCAACAGTAAACTTCACATCGTATGATGTTATAGGTTTTCCATCGTGCCAAGTAGCATCTTTTAAACTTAAATTTATACTTTTACCATCTTGACTTATACTATATTCATTTACTAACTGTGGAACTAGATTATAATTTTCATCTATGCTAAAAAGACCATCATAAATAAGACTTAAAACATAACCAAC
>JAGHEK010000024.1 GCA_017889265.1 Romboutsia sp.
AGGAGGATTTATGGAGATTAAAGATTTTTATTTATGGTTGAGTTTAGTACCCGGTGTAGGCAATAAAACTATAGAAAATATAAGAAACTTAGGTATAGATATAAAAGATTTATTTTATATGAAAGATGATGAAATACTAAATATAAAAAATATTAATACAAATATAAAACAAAATATAGTAAAATATAAAAGTATTTCTTATATAGATACTCTAAAAGAAAAATTAAAAAATACGAAAGTAGATTACATATGTATAGAAGATGATGATTATCCAGAAAAATTAAGAAATATATATAATCCACCAAATATCCTTTATTATAAAGGAGATATTTCTTTATTAAAAGAAAATATATTAGCGATAGTTGGTTCAAGAAAATGTAGTGATTATGGCATTTATTATGCTAAAAAATTTGCAAAAGAACTGTCTGATGAAGGGTTTGTAATTGTAAGTGGTTTAGCTACTGGAATAGATTCATATGCACATATTGGATGCTTAAATGGAAAAAGTAAAACAATAGCAGTTTTAGGTTCATCTGCTAATGATGTAACTCCAAAGAAAAATATTAATCTTTACCATAAGATATTAGATAATAATGGTCTTATATTATCTGAATATTTTGTTGATAAAAGTGTTCATCCGAGTAACTTTGTAAATAGAAATAGAATAATAAGTGGAATAAGTGACGGTGTTTTGTTAGTAGAAGCATATAAAAAGAGTGGTTCATTAATAACTGTTAATTTTGGATTAGAACAAGGTAAAAATATTTTTTCTGTACCTGCAAATATAAATTATTCTTCTAGTGAAGGTTGTAACAATATAATAAATCAGGGAGCTAAACTTGTAACCGATATATCCGATATTTTAGAAGAGTACAATATAATAAAAAAAGTGGAAATTAAAAAGTACGATTTAAATGAAGATGAAAAGATAATAGTTGAATTAGTAAAAAATAAGGGGATTTGCAATATAGATTATATTTGTGATAATACTTGTTTTAATATAAAAGATATAACTTCTATAACTAGTAGATTAGTATTAAAAGATATACTAGTTGAAATTGGAAGCAAAAATTATAGTTTGAATTGATTATAATGGGGGTGTAGTTATATGGAAAAAACATTAGTGATAGTGGAATCTCCTGCTAAAGCTAAGACAATAGAAAAATTTTTAGGAAAAAGATATAAAGTTAAAGCATCTGTTGGACATGTTAGAGATTTGCCTAAAAGTAGACTTGGTGTAGATATTGAAAATAACTTTGAACCTGATTATATAAATATAAGAGGTAAAGGAGATTTAATAAAAGAATTAAAAAAAGAAGCTAAAAAAGCAAAAAAAGTTTATTTAGCAACCGACCCTGATAGAGAAGGAGAGGCTATTTCTTGGCATTTATCTTACATACTTGGAATTGATGAAGATGAAAAGTGTAGAATTGAATTTAATGAAATAACTAAAGATACTATAAAAAAAGCTATAAAAAATCCAAGAAAAATAGATATAGATTTAGTAGATGCACAACAAGCAAGAAGAGTATTAGATAGGCTTTTAGGATATCAAATAAGTCCTATACTTTGGCAAAAAGTAAGAAAAGGTCTTAGTGCAGGTAGAGTTCAATCTGTTGCTACGAAGATAATATGTGATAAAGAAAAAGAAATAGAAGAGTTTATACCTCAGGAATATTGGAGTATAGAAATATTATCTAAAAATGAAAATAAAGAAGAAATAACACTTAAATTCTATGGAAACGAAGAAGGTAAAATAGAATTAAATAATGAAGATGAAGTAGATAAAATACTAGAAAATATAAATTCTAAAGAGGCAGTAGTTAAGGATTTAGAATCTAAACTAAGAAAAAAGAAAGCTCCTAGTCCTTTTACTACTAGTATGTTGCAACAGGAAGCCTATAATAAATTAAACTTTTCTACTAAAAAAACTATGAAAATAGCACAAGAGCTTTACGAAGGTATTGATATAAAAAAGGAAACTATCGGTCTTATATCATACATAAGAACTGACTCTAAAAGAATATCTGAAGAAGCTAGTGAAAAAGTTAAAAATTACATATTAGAAGAAATAGACGAAACTTATTATAATAGACCAGAAATAAAAGAAAATAAAAAAGCACAAGATGCTCACGAAGCCATAAGACCTACTTACGTTGAAAAAACTCCAGATAGTATAAAAGAGTACTTAAGTAAGGATCAATATAAACTTTATAACCTTATATGGAGAAGATTTGTAGCAAGTCAAATGAAAGAAGCTATATACGAAAATTTCAACATAATTTGTAAAATAGGAGATTATATATTTAAGTCTACTTATTCAAACTTAAAGTTTGACGGATACTTAAAAATATACAATTTTTCGGAGAAAGAACAAGTAAGTTTCCCAAAACTTGATAAAGGTGACATATTAAAAATAGATAATATAGATAAAAAACAACATTTTACTCAAGCTCCAGCAAGATATACGGAAGCTAGTTTAGTAAAAACGTTAGAAGAATTAGGTATAGGAAGACCTAGTACTTATGCACCTACAATAACAACTATAATTTCTAGAGAGTACGTTAAAAAGGACGGAAGTAGTCTTTATCCTACTGAACTTGGAAAAGTAGTTACTGATATATTAGAAAATAATTTTAATAAATTTATAGATATAGATTTTACTGCATCTATGGAAAGTGAATTAGATGAAATAGAAGAAGGTAAGATTAAATGGAAAGATGTGGTTTCTAAATCTTATGAACCTTTAAAAGATGCAATACAAGTAGCTATTGAAAACATCGAAAAAATAAATATGGATGAAGAAACTGATGAAATATGTGAACTTTGTGGTGAACATATGGTTATAAAGTACGGTCGCTTTGGTAAATTTATGGCTTGTAAAAATTACCCTGAATGTAAAAATACCAAGCCGATAGTAAATAAAGTAGGTATTAAGTGTCCAAGATGCAAAGATGGAGATATACTACTTAAAAAATCTAAAAGAGGAAGAAGTTTTTACGGATGTTCATCATATCCAGAATGCGATTTTGTATCTTGGGATAAGCCAAGTGGAGATTTTTGCAAAGAATGTGGATCTTATATGGTAGAAAAAATAACTAAAAAGCAAAATAAAATTATTTGCTCAAATAAAGAATGTAAAAATGAAATAGTATTAGAGTGATTTCGTTTGATATTGAAAAAATACATAAAATATGGTAGTATTCATAATAATAAGGCAGTAAGTACGCTTTCATAAGGAGATGGATTTAAATATGTCAAGCGATATGCTAATAAAAACAAGAAAAATTAATAAAACTTTACAAAAAAATAGTGGAAGTAACGTATCATTTGATTTACTTGCGGGTGCATTAGGTGATGTATTATATTCTAATGTATATGTAGTTAGTACTAAAGGAAAAGTACTTGGATTTTATTTAAAAGATGAAAAAGATAGTTCAATTATAGAAGATGAGATAACAAAGCAAAAAAAGTTTCCTAAAATATATATAGAAAATATTCTTAAAATAGAAGAAACACTAGAAAACCTAACTGGTGAGGATGTTTTAAAACTTTTTCCTATGGAACAAGATAGAATTGAAAAAGTAACTACTTTCGTTCCTATATTAGGAAGTGGTGAAAGATTAGGAACTTTAGTTATATCTAGGTATAATGATACTTTCAAAGATGATGACTTAGTTATAGCAGAGTATAGTGCAACTGTTATAGGACTTGAAATATTAAGAGCAGAAGGTGAAAAGCTAGAGCAAGATATGAGGGAAAAAGCTGTTGTTCAAATGGCAATAGGAACTTTATCTTATTCAGAACTTGAGGCAGTTGAACATATATTTGATGTTTTAGATGGAAAAGAAGGATTAGTAGTTGCTAGTAAAATAGCAGATAAAGTAGGTATAACAAGGTCTGTAATAGTAAATGCATTAAGAAAATTTGAAAGTGCAGGAGTTATAGAATCAAGGTCTCTTGGTATGAAGGGTACTCATATAAAGATACTTAATGATAAATTAATAGAAGAATTAAATAAATTAAAATAATTTGTTTAAATATAAAAATTAAGGGTATATAAAATAGAAATAGTAATTGTTATTAGGAGGGTTTGATATGAAAAAATATGTATGTAAAGTATGTGGTTGGTCAACTGAATCTGAAACAGTACCAGAATTATGTCCAGTATGTAAAAAAGGAGCAGAAGCTTTCGAAGAATTAAAAGGGGAAATGAACTGGGCTGATGAACACAGAATAGGTGTTGCTCAAGGTATAGATGAAGAAGTTTTAGAAGGATTAAGAGCTAACTTTGTTGGAGAATGTACAGAAGTTGGTATGTACTTAGCTATGAGTAGGCAAGCTGATAGAGAAGGATATCCAGAAGTTGCAGAAGCATATCAAAGAATAGCTTACGAAGAAGCAGAACATGCTGCTAAGTTTGCAGAATTATTAGGTGAAGTTGTAGTTGCTGATACTAAAGCTAACTTAAAAGCAAGAGTAGAAGCTGAGTACGGAGCTACTGAAGGAAAATTAAAAATAGCTAAAAGAGCTAAAGAATTAGGATTAGATGCTATACATGATACAGTTCATGAAATGTGTAAAGATGAAGCTAGACATGGTAAAGCATTCTTAGGATTATTAGAAAGACATTTCGGTAAGAACTAATAAAAAAAGATTAGTCATTTGACTAATCTTTTTTTATTTAAAAACAAGTCCCACAAGGTTTATAACCTTCATTTTTTGCATCATCTTCATTAATTTTTATTCCGCCCTTCATACCATGCGAATCGATTTCTTTATGATATAAATTAGATGAACTTTTTCCACCGTTTATATAAACTATATTTCCTGAATTCTGATTTTTTGAATTGTCATCGATATTACTTGAAGTATTATCATTTATAGCACTCATATCATAACCCTTATCTGTTACATAATTATCTATGGACCAAATATTTAACTTTTTTGACTTAGCTATATCTTGAGCTTCATTTAATCTATCTAAATGTTTAGTTTGGTCATATATATATCCAACTCTAGCAAGACCGTTTTTAACAACTTCTTCATTATACATTTTTAAAGTATTGTCATCTCCTAAATACCATAGATATCCAAGATATCTACCATATTTATCGGTTTTACTTTCTCCGTCTAACTCAAAATATACTGTATCGCCTTCTTTTAAAGTTTCTTTTGCGAAATTTGATGCTTCCTTACCGAATTTTTGAACACCTAATTTAGGATGTTTAGTTTCTGGAGTAT
>JAGHEK010000025.1 GCA_017889265.1 Romboutsia sp.
ACTCCATCTCTTTGAGCATAAGCATCTACAGATGCCATACTAGAGGCTACTAAACCCAAAACTAATGCTGACTTTATTTTCTTTTTACCCATTTGTTTTCAGTCCTCCTAAAATTATTAATAAATCTGTTAATATCATTTACGTTTATTTTTAAAAATATAATTTGTATTTTAATGATTAATTGACTATTAATTTATATTTAGGAATTAAAATTATAAAATAAAAATTTTTTCTAAAAATAAAAGTCCTTTACGATTGATAGATTGTTTAAAACTAATACTCAATCATAAAAGACTTTTAGTTGACGATGATATATATATAAATTAACCATTTAAGGATTAATCCTTTTTTTCTATTATACACAATTTTCAATATATAGTAAACTACATAATTGATATATTATTAAAACTTAAAAACATAACTAAGATACTAGATATAGATATAAAGGGACCAAAAGGTAAAATAGTTTTATAATCTTTTTTATTTATAAAGCTAATCATATTAGTGATAAAAAAATAAAAAAGACATGTGTGCATACTTAAATTTATTACTATAAAAGTTTTTTCATATCCAAAAAACAAACCTATCATAGAAAATAGCTTTATATCTCCTCTTCCCATAGCCTCTTTTTTTATGAATTTTTCAACTAGAAATACTATTGAAAAAATACTAAAAAAACTAACTAAACCTCCAAAGATACTTTCAAATATATTTCCATAAAATAAATTAAAAGAAACAGAAAATATAATACCAAAAAGTATTATCTTATTAGGTATCGTGTATGTATCCATATCTATTAAAATTACCAACATAAGTATAGTAAAAAATACTATATAATAAAAAAAATATATACTCATTTTAAATTTATAAAATATAAAAGATATAGACAAAATAGTAACGATATTAATTAGTAAAACTTTAACTCTACTCTTTTTACATTTAATGAGCAAATTAAAAACTGGCAAAAAATAAATTAAATTTAGTTTATTATTTTTAAAATAATAAGAATATATATCACATTTTTTAGAAACCATTTTTACAGTCAAATAATTTATTATGCTAGCCAAAATAACAGAAATTATAAATATATTCATTAATCATTCCTTATTCTATTTTCTATGTATTCTAAATTATTACAGTTAGATAAAAGACTTTCTTTTGAAATCAAACCTTCGTCATAGAGATTTAATAAATCTTGGTCCATACTTTTCATACCTATATTTGAACTAGTTTGAATAACATTTTGTATCTGATAAGTTTTATTCTCTCTTATTAAATTTCTAATAGCATCATTAGCTATCATAACTTCAGTAGCTACTACTCTACCTTTTTCATCTTTTTTATTTATTAATTGTTGAGATATTATAGCTTCTATAACAGTTGAAAGTTGATACCTTATCTCACTTTTTTCATTTTCACTAAAAACATCTACAATTCTATCTATGCTTTTTGATGCACTATTAGTGTGTAAAGTAGAAAAAACTAAATGCCCAGTTTCTACTGCAGTTAAAACATTTTTTATAGTTTCTTTATCTCTCATTTCACCGATTAGAATAATATCTGGGTCTTGTCTTAAACAAGACTTAAGTGCCAAATCAAAACTTGGCGTATCAACACCCACCTCTTTTTGATTTATCAAGCTATTTTTATGTTTATGTATATACTCTATCGGGTCTTCGATAGTTATTATATGTTTTTGCTTAGTTGCATTTATTTTATTTATTATACTAGCTAAAGTCGTACTTTTTCCACTTCCAGTTTGTCCCGTTATTAGTATTAATCCTTTCTTTTTATTTATCAAAGTATTTAGAATATCTGGAAGTCCTAATTCTTCAAAGGATAATATTTTATTAGGAATAACTCTTATCGATAATGCTAGTCCTCCTTTTTGATTGTATGCATTTACCCTGAATCTATTTTCATTTATAGTCAATGCTAAATCAACTTGCCCTTGTTCCTTGACTTTTTTTATATTTTCATCTCCAATTATTTCAGTTGCTATTTTTCTCGTATCGTCTTTAGTCAACATTTTATCGTTCAAATTTATAAAATATCCATTAACTCTAGCCATTATATAACTACCTTCAGTTATATGAATATCTGATGCTCCTAATTTTACAGAATTGTCAAATAAAGAATAATCCATAAAAAACCACCTTTATAATTTATTACTAAATATATCTCCATTTTTAAAGTAATTTATAACTAATTTAAAATAATAATTGCTTGTATTTATTTATTATTGTAAAATTAATAATTAATCAAGAAAAAAGGAGGTATTTTTATGCAAGATTTACCAAATTGTCCGAAATGTAATTCAGAATACACTTATGAAGATGGAACTCTTTTAATATGTCCAGAGTGTGGAAACGAATGGACTTTAGAAAATTCTAATGAAGAAGTTGTTGTTATAAAAGATGTAAATGGAAATATATTAAATGACGGTGATACTGTAACAGTTGTTAAAGATTTAAAAGTTAAAGGAAGTTCTTCTTCTATAAAAATAGGAACAAAAGTTAAGAACATAAGATTAGTTTTAGATTCGTCTGATGGACACGATATCGAATGTAAAATAGATGGATTTGGGGCTATGAAACTTAAATCTAATGTTGTAAAAAAAGCTTAATTCTATAAAAGGAGCATTAATTATGAACAATAAATACACTGAAGAAGAATTATATAATTTAGCCAAAAAACGAGTTGCTTCGAAAAAAGCATTTAAGATTCATTTTACGGTTTATATATTAGTTTCTTTGTTATTAACATTCATAAGTCTTTCTAATGGTTCGTTTTGGTTTATATTCCCTGTTGTTGGTTGGGGAATCGGAATATTAGCACATAAGTTTGCTTTAAACTCTATGTTAAATAATCAAGATGATGTCGAAGAAGAGTTTAATAGATTAAAAAATAAGTTATAATATAACAAAAATCAATATCACATAGTAAAAAGCTAGTGCATTTATGCTAGCTTTTTTATTTGTAAAATTTAACTGTTTTACTTTAATTTATGCTATACTTTAGTAATATAATTTGGATGGTGATAATTTAGTTATGAAAGTAATTTATGAAATAATAATTAACTCGTTGTGCTAGTTAATTTTTACAATAATAAAACTCTAACAAATATAGTAACCTAAGATTATCACATAAAATTCAAAGGATGGTTACTATATGTTAGAGTTTAATAATTATTATATCC
>JAGHEK010000114.1 GCA_017889265.1 Romboutsia sp.
CTACATACAAGTTATATTGCGGATATACCTCTATAAACTATTCTAAGGTATTTTTAAGATGTTTTGTGTGTTTAATAATATAATTACATTAAAATAAAAATAGAATAGCTTAAAATATAAATAATGGTTATATATTAAAAGAATAAAATAAATACTAATATATTATAAAAAGTGTTTTGATATCAAAAATAATAAAAAAGGTTATTAAGTAAATAGACGTGTAAAGGGGAGAGATATTATGGCAACTAAGCAAGAATATATTTTGGCTATTTATGAGCTAGATAATAAGTTTAAACAAGTGTTAAATAGTAAAAATGATGAAAATAGTAGAATATATCTTAGAAGATTCAAAAGTTTTATAGAAACTAATAATATAATAAAAGCTATAAGTGATGACTTAACAAAGGGGAAAGTTGCATTAAGTTTAAATAAATTTTTAGTTAAATATCCACACAATATGTATTTTAGTATAGTAGTACCAGATGATATTGGTGTACATATTTTAACAATGTATAAATTAATAGAAAATATATGTAATAAAAATATAATAGCATCAAAATCAGGTGTTTTTTTGTTACCTGGATGTTCTAGTAACAAAGTAGTTGATAAATTATTTCATTTTTTAAATAATACATTAAAACCTTTATATCAATATCTAAGAGAGGAACTAAAAAAGAGAAAAATTATGTCAGATAAAGATTTAAATTTAAATAGTGGTATAATAGTTAACCAGACAATAAATGGAGATGGAAATTTGGTTACATATTCTGCAAGAGATTCGTTTGTAAATGGACAAGCTCTAAAAGAAACGGAGGATGATTTAAAATTACTGATAGAAAAAGCGATGCAGGAATTGACTAATATAAATATTGATGAAGATGAAAAAGAATCTTTGGTAGATGATCTAGAAACACTTAAATCAGAAATCAATGAAGAAAAACCTAAAATTATTAGATTTAAAAAGATTAAAAAAAATATAGATTCATTTATAAGTTCCACAGATGAAACTTTAAAAAAATCAGTTGGATTATTAGATGCATTAACATTAATAACTACAAAACTTAATAAATTATTATCACTATAACTACTCAAAAACTAGCAATATATTACAAACAGATATAATTTATATAATATTAGTTTTTTTAAGTAATTAAATAATTAAACCTTAACTAAAAAACGAGTTGTATATTATATAATACATAACTCGTTTTTTAGTTTGAAAAATTTTAAATAGTAGCGATGGTATTTTTTAATACATCATATGTCTCTTTATCGATATCTATTCTGATTTCGTTATCTAGTAAAAGTGCATATCCAACGATATTACCAGTAACAATATTTGTATCCAAATCTAATGTGACCGCATAGTCTCTTAATAAAATATCTAGATTATGTTTTTTACCAGAAAGATCTTCGAATATTCTAGCCATTTTGAACCTCCCAAATTAATAAGTTGTGATAATATGATATCATAAAAATGTAAAAAATAACACAATTATTGAAAAATTTATATTTTTATGAATTATTTAACATATTTTTAATAAATTGGATAAAATTGAGATTTTATATATAAAATATAGAACATTACTTGATATAAAGTGTAAACTTATATGTAACATGTCCTTTATCATACCATCTAGCTGTAACATAATATGTATATGAACCTTTAGATGAAGGTGCTTCAAACGAATAGTCATTTAATTGAATATTTTTGTTACTGTCAATTTGCGATATTATATATTCGTGAGGAATATTGCTAAATTTTAAATTTATTTTACTAGAAGGAGCTATTGTTAATGAATATTTATCATCATCATAGTCTAGTAAATATTTTTTAGCTCCATTATAATTATAATCTGATATAAAACTGTCAGTATTAATAGAATTACTTTCAATTTGTAGTTTAGGTATATTGTTTATATTATCTTTTTTACTATTCGATGCGTTGATTGTAATTATCATAAGAAATAATATAGAAATTGTAAAAGTAATAATTTTAATATTTTTTTTCATTGATTTAATCTCCTTTACGCATTTTTTCTTTAATTTTTGGTAATTATATGTTACAATATTTTTACCATAATTAGAAATTATTGTCTATAATTTTATTACAAAGGAGGAGAATATGAGAAAAACAATACTTACTTTATGTGTAGCAACTATATCAACATCTGCTACAATGACTCCAATAGCAAGCGCTATGAATATTGAAGAACATAATTTAACAAATTCTAATATTGTTACTATTGAAGAAAATTTAAAAGAATTAGATTATGCATCTATGATAAGTTCTGCTCAATTTCCTTATCTAGTTGAAAAACTTAAAGCATATATGCAGTCAAATCCTAATTCAAGTGATGAAGAAATTAATAATTATTTCAAAAATTTAATAATTGAAAATTATGACGCAAATTTAGTAGCTTTAGATAGTGAAATTTCTAATTATTCATATGATTATGCAAATTCCTTACCAATACTTGCTTCTAGGTTAGGTTATAATGAAAAAAAAGTATTTAATTCTAACCCGGCAAAAGGTGCTCTTGTTTTATCTAACGCCCAAGCTGCAATTGAGATGACATCTCAACATTGGAAAAATACTAATTCGTATCATAATGATAATGGTGATGCATTCAGACATACTCTTTGGAATGCTTATAATGCAAATGATTGTGGTGTTTCTTATGCGAAGCAATTTGCTGACGCTCATGAAAAAGATTCTCCTAATCCCTATCTTGAAAACCAAATGGATTTATTTAACAATGCTTTAGGTAGGAAGATTGGAAGTAAATCATATTCTGGCAATTCATCACAAGTAAGTTATGCTATAAGACAAGCTGTTTTAAAAGCGATTAAAAATGGTGAAGGAAGAAGATTTGTAGGTTCTGATATAGGTACTAAAAATACATTGCAAAAAACAAACAGCAATGGTATTAAGTAATATATGAAAATAAAATGATGATCTTGTATTATTTTATTTAAGTTATATAAGTCTTTTATTATAAAAAGTGTAGATATGTTTAAAGAAAAAGCAAGAATAATAGTTCATAAATTAATTGAGTACCATACATTAGATAATATCTGTAAAGAATATCAACTTAATGATACTGATAAAAAGCGTATAAAGTCAATTATGGACAAAAAATGGATTTAATAAAATTAGAAAAGAAGAAATATTAGAATTGATAAATATTTTTAATTAATTTATATTAAAGTTTAAATAAAAATTAGTTATGTTAGAGGATTATGTACCGCCAATACATAATCCTTCTTTTTTGTTTTTTATTATTAGACACTATTTTATTTATCTTAAAATAAAGTTTAATATTTATATCGAATGTATGGTGACGAGTAAGTAAACTATAAATCATATATTTGATGGATAAGTGTATAGTTTAAAATGGAAGATTAAAAAACAAAAAAATACCCTAAATTTTCCCCAAGGGAATAAAACTTTTTAGATAAACACTTCGTTCGCATGCGTTTATTGGTAAAAGTGTCAAAATTGAAACTGAAAATAGTTTGATGATAAAAGTGTCAAAATCCATTGACAAAAA
>JAGHEK010000026.1 GCA_017889265.1 Romboutsia sp.
TAGTTGTAAGTTTAATTTATAACTTTATATTAATACAAATGGGATGTTGGTTTTTAGAAATAAATATTATTAATGAGTTATTAGGAAAAGATATATATAACTTTTTTGATATTCAAAGTTTACAACCTTTTGTTTTATCTAATAGTAGAGATTTTTTTATGATTGATACTTTGGGTGTGGTATGTGCAGTTTTTGTTATTTTTATGTGTACGATAATATCTATGGTATATAAAAAAATAGCACTGATAGTGTATCCTGCAGTTATATATTTTTCTATGTTTTTTTATTTTTTAGGATTTTATGAAATAAAAGATGATATGAATATATTTTTAGTGCATATTGTATATTTTATATTCTTAATTATTTTGTCATTAACTGTTTCAAGTAAATTACTTAAAGATAAAATAAATTTTTAGGGGGAATTTTATGAAAAAGACTAAAATATTTTTAGTATTTCCATTAGTTTTTATGATATTTATAAATATTTTTTTGATTAGTTATAAAAATTACAATATAGGATTAAAAGATATAAATGGTGATAGAAAATATATGGATGATGTAAATATTATAGGCTATGATTCCGGGGATTTTTATGATTTTAAATATATAAATATAAATAGTAAAAAATCAAATGTTAAAGATATTTCTTCTGATGAATATAACTATGGTGTTAATGGTTTAATAGATGAATTTGATGATTTTGAAAATAATAAAAAAATAGCAGTTAAACACATGAAAAATAGTTTATCTTATCTAAATTCTTGCTATAAAAATAAAGATGTATTAGGGATGGCAGGGATTTCTTTAAATTATGAAGAAGGTATAAAATTTATAATACATGAAGAAAATTTATCAAATGGAAATATAAAAAGTTATGAGATTGATATAGATAAAAAAGATTTAAATAAGATAAGTAATGTAACTTCTTTAGTTAGTACTATATATGATAATAAACTTTATATTTTAATATCTAATATTATAGAAAATGATAATATTGTTGATGTTTTTAAGATAAATTTAGAAAATGAAAGTTATGAAAATATATTATCTAGGAAATTAGATAAAAATGAAATAGATTCGGTTGAAAACTTAAGTTTTAATGATAATCAGTCTATGAATTTGATTGTTAGAAATTTAAATAATACCTTGGGTATTTTAAGATATGACTTAAATAAGAATGATATTTCTAAAATAAATATAGATTATAATATTGATGATATGACTGTAATGGATTTAGAAAAAAGTAAATATAATGATACAATAGAAATTATATTACAAAAAAATCTATCTGCAGATTCATCTCAGAAATGTAACTTATCAAACTTAATTATAGATATAAAAAATGGGGAAATTTTAGAAAATAAAAATTATCAAACTTTTGTCAATGCATATATGTCAAAATTGTATACCATAGATGATAAAATATATGTTTTAAGTAGCGAAGACTATTTGGATTATGGTGGAAGTTTTGATATTAAACAATATATAAGTGTATTTGATAAAAATAATGAAAAACTACTTTATACAGGAGAAATAAAAACAGATAATTTTAATAGTGATTTAAATATAAAAAAGGCTACATAGCCTTTTTTATATTAAGAATTGAATTAACAAGATAGCACTAACAACTTGAAGCACTGCTATTGATAGAGCATATATAGAAGCTTTTTTACCTTGTTTTAATAAATCAGCTATATTAACTCTAAGTCCGATACCTGCAAGAGCGAATATTTCAAGATTGTTACTTATACTTTTACAGAATTTTGATATCTCTGGAGATATTACACCAAGTGAAAATAATCCACACATAATGAAAAATCCAACAACATACCAAGGAGCTTTTATTTTTCCTTTTTTCTCTTCTTCGATTTCTTCTTCTATAACTTCTTCTGCAGATTTATGTTTAAGATGTGCAAAATAAAATACTACTGCAACAAGTAAAATAACCCTAACTATTTTAAATATAGTAGCTAAATCTTTTACTTCTTCATTTACCATAGCACCACTTGCAACAACCTGCCCAACTGATTGAAGTATACCACCTATAAGAGCTGAAGTTTGCATTTCTTCATAATTATATAAAACATTCGATATAAGTGGAAGTAAAAACATTAAAAATATACCGATAACATTAACTATAGTAATAGTTATACCTTTATCTTTATCATCTGCATCAATAGCAGGTGCAGTAGCAGCTATTGCAGAAGAACCACAAACAGCATTACCAGCTGCCATTAAGTATCTAAAATTCTCTGAAAATCCTAGTTTTTTTCCGATAATTAAAACACCAAATATAGTAACAGCCATTTGTAAAACTATAAATAAAATACCGTTAATTCCTAAATGTGAAAGAGTAGTTATACTAAGAGTAGCACCAAGTAAAACTATAGAATAAGATAACAAATCTGTTTCAGCAAATTTATAACCTTTTTGGAATTTTGAATCTTTCAGAAAAACGTTTCCAACAAACATTCCTAAAAATATTGCTATAGTTGCAGAACCCAGTTTAGGTACGAATTTAGCAAAAAACATACTTAAAAATCCTACAATTATTGCGACACTAAGTCCAGGAATGATTTCTTTTGCTCTTTTAGCAAATTTTGAATCTTTTGACATAAACAACACCGTCTTTCTTGTTATTAATTTTCTATGATATTATATTGTAACCATTTATAAATAATATGTAAATGAAATAAAACAAAAAAGTGTAAAAAATTACATTACTAAATTTAGTGTAATTGGACAACTTATATTTAAACCTATAAATATTTATCAAAAATATTTGTCTTCTAAGTAAATATATTTTAAGGAGAGATGGCTTTGGAAAATAAATTAAGTGATTTTTATAAAACTGGATTTGATTATACGAAAGATATATTAAAAATGAGTTCATCTATTGAGGACTTAGTGGAATTAAATGAACTAGATGAAAAAAATATAATAGAAAAGATAAAAAAAGAAAAAAATAAACCTAAACTTTAAATTGACTATAAGAGTATAGACTATTAGTCTACACTCTTATTTAATAAGATTTCTAAAAAATCATTTATAGAATCGTTTATATACATTCCTTTGTAGTAGTCTCTTTTAATTTCTTCAAAATCAAGTTTTAGTACCTTTTTAGGTCTTTCTTGGAACTTTCCTAAAAAATTAAATTCTTCATCTAAAAATATTATAGTAGGAGCCTTGAAATCTTCTTTTTCTATACCTATAAGCCTTGATATATATTTTCTTCCACGTCCCATAGTTATTATAGACATTTCTAAATTAGGATTTAGATCTATAAATCTTTTTAATATAGCTACGTTTATTTGAAAATCAGGACACCAAATCTCACCAGAAACTAATACATTTATTTTTCTATCTATACTAGTTATTTTTTCAACTATATCATCAGTAAGTATTATTCTCGAATTGTTTTTTGGTATTCTTGCACGTTCTCCTTTAGTTCCTTCACCAACGGCAGATTCAAAACTA
>JAGHEK010000115.1 GCA_017889265.1 Romboutsia sp.
ATATGCATCAGAAACATCAGAAGGGGATACTTTCCAAAAGGTTTCATTCGGGGATGCACAAGTTACAGGGGACTTTGTAGAATTTAAGTTTGAACCAACTAAGTTTAAGAGATTAAAATTCAAATTTATAAAATCTTATACAGATAGACCATTCGTTGCAGAAATGAGATTCTATAAAGAAGATGCTGTACTGGATAAAGTTAAGACTCTATTTACAGATAATACGAAATCTCAAGTATCAGAAGAATTTAATACAGTAGAAAAGATAGATGCATTAGAAGAAGAATTTAAAACTCATCCTTTATATGAAAAGTATAAGGATCAAATTCAAGATGCAAGAATTATATTAGAAAATTCAGAAGTAGAATATACAACTGCTAAAGTATCAAAGTTTTTACAATATGGCGATGAAAAATTAGATGCTTATAATGAAGAATTTAAAGTAAAAAGAGAAGATATAACTAGTATAAGCACAAATGGTGGTCAATATGCTCATAATTCAATAGATAGAGCTATAGATGGAGATGTAAATACTCAATGGCATTCTGGTAAACAAAATAATTCTGAATTTACAAATGAAATAACAATAACTTTAGATGAGCTTACTACAATAGATAGAATAACTTATTTAAATAAAGTTTCTAGAGGATTTGCTAAGTCTTTTGATATATATGCATCAAAAACAAGTGCTGGAGACACATTTGAAAAGATAAGTTCAGGGAAAGCAGATATAACTACAGATAATATAGAAATTAAATTTAATCCGACAGAAGTAAGAAGATTAAAGCTTGTATTTAAAGAAGGACATGAGAACTGGGCTGAAGCTTATGAAATAGGATTATACAAACCAGATGAAGCTATAAATAGTATGGAAAGATTATTTACAAGTTCTGGTATGAGTGAAGTAAGCGAAGAATTTAATACAATAGAAAAGATAGATGAATTAGAAGAAAGTGTTAAGAATCATACTTTATATGAATTATTTAAACCATACATTCAAGAAGCAAGAGAAGTTGTTTCTGGACAAATAAAAAATATAAAAACTGTAGTTGTAGAACAACATGGTGATAGAGATGCACATGCTTCTCAAAACTTAAAGATAAACTTTGGAAATAACCATCAACCAACAGGTGTTGTTGCAATGCCAGGAGATACAATAACTGTATATGTAGATGCACAACCAGGGCAACCATTACCTAAGTTAGTATTCTCTCAACAAGAAGGAAGTTGGTCTAGCTGGGGAAGAAGTGTACAATTAAAGGCTGGTAAAAACACAATAGTAGTACCAAAAGTTAATTTTGATGGAAACTATAAACATGATGTAACACCAGGAGGACCTGTATATATAGTAAATCCTTACACTCCTGAACAACAAGGCAAAGCTCCAACTGTAAGATTTGCAGAAGGTGTTCAAGCATTCCCAATCTTTGATAAGAACACTAATGAACAAGAGTTTATAGAATTTTTAAAAGATTATAAGAAAAGATTAGACGAAGATGCTAAAAAACATCCAAATGTAATGGATAGAGAAATGATAGACACTGTTGAAATAGTTGCTGATCATCTAGTTATTACAGCAACAGCAAATGCTGCATACGAAGCATATGTAAATCAAGGTATAAGCCCAAGTAAGATTGTAGATAAATATAATGACCATATGGATATGTTATTTAAATATCAAGGATTAGATGGAAGAAATGAAAAGAACGATATAAAATATTGTAGAGAAAATATAAGACTTGCACAACCATGGGCATACATGTATGCTGCGGGAGACCATATAGGTGTTCAAAGAGATGTTATGGTAAGTATCCTTAGTGGTATAACAGGATGGGGTATAGATCATGAGATAGGACACAAAATGGATATAGCTGCAAGAACTGTATCAGAAACAAGTAATAATATGCTTCCTCAAAAATCTTCTTTCTATGATGGTAATCCAGATAAGAGAATACCTTTTGAAAGTGAAGTATATAGAGATATAATGGATGAGAATAGTGTATATGCAGAAGGTGGTCATGCTAGAAGTATAGCAGTATTTTGGCAGTTAGAAATGGTTTATCCAGGATACTGGGCTAAATTAAATAGTATATATAGAGAAAATAATATATCAGTTAATGGTAGAGATGATAAATTAGATAAAATAGCATATTATTCTTGTATGGCATTAGAATTAGATTTAACAGAGCATTTTGAAAGACATGGATTCCCTGTTACAGATGCTACTAAGGAGTTTGCTAAGAAATATCAAAAACCAGATAAGAAGGTTTGGTATGCTAATTATGACTATATAGAATACGAAGGAGAAGGATTTACAAAAGATCCAAATGTAAGTGTAAAAACATCTAAAAAAGGTGAAAATATACAAGTATCATTCAATGTTGATAAAGAGTTTTCTGATGATGTAATGGGATACGAAGTATATAGAAATGGTGAATTAGCAGCATTTACAAGCACTAACTCATTTGTTGATAAGAGTGTAAATTACAATGACAATGTAACTTATAAAGTTGTAGCTGTTGATAAGAAATTAAATGAATCACAAGCTGTTGAAGTAAGTTCGCACAAACCAGAAATAAGATTACAACAAAATGAAATCACTTTAAAACTAAGAGAAGAATTTGATCCTAAGAGCATAGTAAAAGCATTTAACTATAGAGGTGAAGATATAACTGACTTAGTTGAAATTAACAGTAATGTAAATGTTAATGAAAAAGGAACATATGAAATAGAGTATTCAGTAAATAGTGAAAATATAGAAACTACACAAACTGTTAAAGTAAATGTAGTAAGTGATTACGACTATTTATCAGATTACAATTGGAAATCTGTAGAGACTCAATATGGAACTCCAAGAAGAAACTCTAATATAAAAGGTAGAGTAAATGGAGAAATAAAAACTTTCCAAAAAGGTATGGGTATCCATGCAAATGGAAAAATAGTTTATGACTTATCTAACATGGAATACGATAACTTTGAAGCTTTACTTGGGGTTGATATGAATATAGCATCTCAAGGTAATTCAAGTATAAAGTTTAATATATTAGTAGATGGAAAAGTTGTAGAAAGTACTAATGTTATAAAACATGCAGATGATATGGTTTATATAAATGTACCAGTAAAAGGAGCTAAAGAACTTGTTATAGAAGTTACTGATGCAGGAAATGGAAATGCTTGTGATCATGCAGTAATAGCTAATCCAAAGTTAACTAAAATTAGTTCTAAGCCAGTTTTAAATATAGAAAATAAATCATATAAAGCTGGAGAAGAAATAAATCTTAGAGAAGGTGTAACTGCGAAAGATGCAGAAGATGGAGATTTAACTTCTCAAGTAGAAATAATAGGTGAAGTAAACAATAAAAAGCCAGGAAAATATGATGTAACATATAAAGTAACAGATAGCGAAGGAAATGAAACAATAGAAACAGTATCTGTTGCAGTTGTTAATATGGATGATTATAAATATTTAACTGATTATGATTGGAAATCAACTAATGTTTCTTATGCTCAACCTATTAAAGATAAATCTATATCTAATAATGCTATAAGATTAACTGGTGAAAATGGAGAAGTTATAACTTATGAAAGAGGTATAGGTTCTCATGCAACTTCATCTATAACTTATGATTTAAGTGATAAAGATTACGCATACTTTACTTCATATGTTGGTGTAGATAGACAAATGTATGGAAGTGTAGGTTCTGTTAGTTTTGAAGTTTATGTTGATGGAGTAAAGAAATTTGATAGTGGATTAATGAATTCAAAAGATCCTCAAAAATATGTAGAAGTTGACATAAATGGAGCTAAAGAATTAAAGCTTGTTGTAAACGATGGTGGAAATGGTATAGGAAGTGACCATGCAAGCTGGGGAGATACTAAACTTCATTTTGCAAATCCTGAATCAGTAATAGAAGAAGAAGTAGTTGAAAGTGAAACTAAAAAAGAGTTAAGAGAATTAGTAGAATATGCTAGTACTATAACAAAGGATATGGTTGGAACAACTAATCATGTTGATGCTAAATGGAAAAACTTTACTGATGTATTAAATATGTCTAAAGAATTATTAAATGATTCAACTAAGACAGATGAAGAGTTAAATAATATGATGATATACTTAAATTACTCTATAGAAGAGTTACAAGTAAAATCAGTAGAAGAAGTAGTTGAAAGTGAAACTAAAAAAGAGTTAAGAAAGTTAGTAGAATATGCTAGTACTATAACAAAGGATATGGTTGGAACAACTAATCATGTTGATGCTAAATGGAATAACTTTATAGATGTATTAAATATGTCTAAAGAAGCATTAAATGATACAAATAATACTGATGAACAGTTAAGTAGTATAATAGCATTCTTAAATTACTCTATAGAAGAGTTACAAGTAAAATCAGTAGAAGAAGTAGTTGAAAGTGATGCTAAAAAAGAGCTAAGAAAGTTAGTAGAATATGCTAAAACTATAACAATAGATATGGTAGGAGCAACTACTCATGTTAATTCAAGATGGTCAAACTTTGAAACAGCTAAAAATTCAGCAATAGCTACTTTAGAAGATGATTCTAAGACTGATGCAGATTTTGAATATGAAACAATGTTTTTAAATTACTGTATATCTGATTTAAAATTAAAATAATAATAAAAAAGCGTAGAAAATCTACGCTTTTTTAATTTTGTATATACTTGGTATAAATATCTGAAAAATCTCTTCTTTTGAAATTATCTGTAGCATCATTAAGCCACTCTAGATTAAAATTAGTTATATCTTTGTATAAAGTTATAAATGAATTAGTATCAGAAAATTCACATACTGATTTTAATAATATTGACTCTGCTATTTTTAAGCTTTCTTTTTTATTATCAAAGTAAACAGAATTTGATGATTGTATTCTTCCTATTTCAAATAAAGTCTTATACAAATCTTTTAATTGTTCTAATTGGTTTTTATCAACATCTATACTAAAATGCATTTGATTTAAATTGAATTTTATTTCAATATCTAAATCAATGTGACCTGCAGTTTCTATATAAACGTTATTTACTTGGTGATTTAAAAATTCATATCTATATACTACTCTTTTTTTAGAGGTTGCATTTGCACCGTCAACATGAATTACTGCATAGTTAGTAAATACATATTCATCAGATTTTGATTTTATAACGAAAAATATTTTTTCGTTATCCTCATGAAATATATAATCATCTCCATCGACCTTATCAAAGTCCTTTGGAGAAATTATTTTACCTATATCAGATATTCCCAAAGTATCTGCAGCTATTTTTCCAAAAAAACTAGACATAATATACCCTCCCAAAAATTTTAAATATATGTATATTATATATTTTAATAGATAATATTACTATATTCAAAATTTTTCTAAAATAATATATACTATATAATAGTAACTATTTTTATTCAAAAGTATTGGAGCGCATAATATGATTAATAATAAAAGAGACTTAGAAGAGTATGTAGAAATTTTTAACAATCTATATCAGTTTATATCTATTATTGATATAGATAATAGTAATTATAAAGTTTTAAGTAAAAATTCATTTTTAGGAATTCCTAGAAATGGGGATTTGGCAGAGGGGTTAGAATTTAGTGATAAGTTGATACACAAAGATGATATAGATACTTTTAATAATAATATCAACCCTAAATATTTAAGGAAATATTTTGAAATTACTAATAATAAATATAAAGAGATTTATTATAGAGTTTTAATAGGAAAAGATAATTATAGATGGTTTAACTCTATTGTTATTCCTATTAAGGATACGAATAATCTTTTTTTATATTTTTCAAAAGCTATTTATGAAGAAGATGAATTAAGAACTGACTTTATGAAAGAGTTCGAACAAAAAAATACACGTTACGGTATAGATAAATTAACAGGTTGCTATAATAAGTCTAATTTTTATAGCAAAATAAGTGAAAAAATAGTAAATGATAGTGAGAAAAAATATGCAATTATAAGGTTTGATATAAATAAATTCAAAGTAATAAATGAGTCGTACGGAGAAATTTATGGTGATAATGTACTTGTTTATATAGCGAATTCTATAAAAGAGTATATAAAGGATAAAGGTACATTTTTATTTGGGAGAATAGAATCAGATGTATTTTCTATTTTTTATGAATA
>JAGHEK010000003.1 GCA_017889265.1 Romboutsia sp.
ATAAGAAAGTGAAGAATGTTTTATGGTTAATACTATTTGCCAATTTTTCAGTTGCACTATTAAAAATAATAATAGGTACATCTATAGAAAGTGCCAGTATGACTGCAGATGGATTTCATTCTATATCAGATGGTACATCAAACATAGTAGGTATTATAGGTATTTATCTTGCATCAAAACCAGTAGATAAAGACCACCCATATGGTCATAATAAATTTGAAGTTATATCAGGTCTTTTTATTGGAGCTATGCTTTTATATTTAGGAGGTAAAATAGTTTTAGATGCTATAGTTTCATTTAAAAATCCAGTAGTTCCAAGTATTACAATAGAAAGTTTAATAGCCTTAGTTTTTACTTTGTTTATAAATATACTTGTATCAAATTATGAGTATAAAATGGGGAAGAAATTAGATAGTTATATTCTTATATCTGATTCTCTTCATACAAGAAGTGATATATTTGTATCTGTAGGTGTATTAGTTAGTTTGATAGGTGTAAAACTTGGTCTTCCAGTTATTATAGACCCGATAGCATCTTTGGTTGTTGGATTTTTTATACTTCATGCATCATATGAAATATTTAAATCGACTATAGATATTTTGGTTGATACTGCTATAGTAGATGTTGAAAAAATAAGTGCAATTCTTGATGAATTTGGAAAAGTAAAATGTTACCATGACATAAGAAGTAGAGGAAGTGAAAATAATATTCATGTTGATATGCATGTAATGGTTGAGCCTAATACTACGGTAGAAGAATCTCATGAATTAAGTCATAAAATTGAAGATAAAATAAGAGAAATAACTAATGAAAATGCTCAAGTAATAGTTCATATTGAGCCTTATTATGGATATTGTAGAAAATGATATAAAAAATTAGATGTTGAAAAAAGTTTTATTTGGGTATAAAAAATCTATATTACTTTAGAGGTGGTAACTTTTGAATACTAAAGAAATTATAGAAAAACTTTATAAAGAAAATAACGCTACAAAAGAAGAATTATTATATCTTTTGAATAATATTGATGACGAGTCCAAAGACTTATTAATAAAAAGAGCTCATGAAACTAGGATGAAACATTATGGTAATAAAGTTTATGTAAGAGGTCTTATAGAACTGACTAGTTATTGTAAAAAAGATTGCATGTATTGTGGGCTTAGAAAAAGCAACAAAAATGCTAAAAGATATAGATTAACTAAAGAACAAGTTTTAGAATGTGTTAGAAAGGGAGATAAATTAGGATATAAAACTTTCGTTTTACAAGGTGGAGAAGATGCCTATTTTAATGATGAAAGAATGGTAGATATTATATCATCTATAAAAAAGGAGTTTCCAAACAATGCTATAACTTTATCTTTAGGTGAAAGAAGTTATGAGTCTTATAAAAAAATGTTTGATGCAGGAGCAGACAGATATTTATTAAGACACGAAAGTGCAAGTAAAGATTTATATGAAAAAATACATATAAAAGAAAGTTTTGAAAAAAGAAGAGAATGCTTAAAAAATCTAAAAGAAATAGGTTATCAAACAGGGGCAGGCTTTATGGTAGGTTTGCCTAATCAAACTAATGAAGATTTAGTAAATGATTTTTTGTTTGTAAAAGAATTAGAGCCTGCTATGTGTGGTATAGGACCTTTTATACCTCACAAAGATACACCACTTAGAGATTATGCTCACGGAAGTGTTGAAAAAACTATTACTTGCTTAGCAATAGTAAGACTATTACTTCCTAAAGTTTTACTTCCTGCAACTACTGCCTTATCTAGCATAGATAAAACTGGTAGAGATCAAGGAATAAAAGCAGGAGGAAATGTTATAATGCCTAACTTGTCTCCTATGGATGTTAGAAAAAACTATTCTTTATATGATAATAAAGCATATATATTAGACGAAGATGCAGAATATAGAAAAATGATAGAAGAAAAAATTAAGAGTTTAGGTTTTGAAATAGAAACTACAAGAGGAGACAATCCTGATTTTAGGAAAGAGGAGTGCTAGAATGTTTATAAATCACGATTATATTTATAAAATATTAGAAGAAACTAAAAACCCAACTAGTGAAGAAATAAAAGAGGTTTTAGAGAAAGCGAAAAAAAGAGAAGGTTTATCGTATAAAGAAATCGCTATTTTATTACAAGCAGAAAAAGAAGAAGATTTAAATGAAATATATAAATTAGCCGGAGATATAAAAAAGGATATATACGGAAAAAGAATAGTAGTATTTGCCCCTCTTTATGTTAGTGATTATTGTGTGAATAATTGTACTTACTGTGGATATAAAAGAGATAATAAATTTACAAGAAGAAAACTTACTATGGAAGAAGTTGCACAAGAAGTAAGAATACTTGAAAAAATGGGACATAAAAGACTTGCTTTAGAGCTTGGGGAAGACCCAGTAAATGCTAATATCGACTATACTTTAGAGTGTTTAGATACTATATATAAAACTCAAAATGAAAATGGAGAAATAAGAAGAGTAAATGTAAATATAGCAGCAACTACTGTTGAAAATTATGAAAAATTAAAAGAAAAAGGTATTGGTACTTACATACTATTCCAAGAAACTTATCATAAGCCAACTTATGAAAAAGTACATCCTAAGTCTTTAAAATCTGATTATGAATATCATTTAACTGCCTTTGATAGAGCTATGGAAGCAGGTATAGATGATGTTGGGGCAGGTGTTTTATTTGGACTTTATGAGCCGAGATTTGAAGTTTTAGCACTTATGATGCATAATGCTCATTTAGAAGAAAAATACAATGTTGGATTCCATACTGTATCTGTTCCAAGACTTCAGGAAGCTAAAGGAGTTAGTTTAGAAACTTATCCTTATTTACTTGATGATAAGATGTTTAAAAAGATTGTGGCAATTCTTAGAATAGCACTTCCTTTCACAGGTCTTATACTTTCAACTAGAGAAACTCCATCTATGAGAAAAGAGCTTTTAAAATATGGAGTAAGTCAAATATCAGCAGGTTCATCAACTGGAGTTGGAGGTTATAAAGAAAGAGAAGAAGGAAACGAAATTAAGCAATTTAAAACTAATGATGAAAGAAGTCCAATAGATATATTAAAAGAGTTATTAGATGAAGGGTATATACCAAGTTATTGTACTGCTTGTTATAGAAGTGGTAGAACAGG
>JAGHEK010000116.1 GCA_017889265.1 Romboutsia sp.
CTAATATTTGTATAGAAAGGAAGTATTTTATGAGTATAGATAAAGAAAAATTAAGTGCCTTAAATGCAGTAATGGGCAAGATTGAAAAGGATTTTGGAAAAGGTTCTATAATGAAATTAGGAGAAGCCACTGCTATGGAAGTTGATGTAATTTCAACTGGTTCTATCGGACTTGATATAGCAGTTGGTATAGGTGGACTTCCAAGGGGAAGAATAATAGAAGTTTATGGTCCAGAATCTTCAGGGAAGACTACTGTTGCACTTCATACTATTGCAGAAGCGCAAAAAAATGGTGGAATAGCAGCATTCATTGATGCAGAACATGCCTTAGATCCTGTTTATGCAAAAGCATTAGGGGTTAATATAGATGATTTAATAATTTCTCAACCAGATACAGGAGAACAAGCATTAGAAATTGCAGAAGCTTTAATAAGAAGTGGAGCAATTGATATAATAGTAATAGATTCTGTTGCAGCACTTGTTCCAAGAGCAGAAATAGAAGGGGATATGGGAGATTCTCACGTAGGGCTTCAAGCAAGACTTATGTCTCAAGCTCTTAGAAAATTAACGGGTTCTATAAAAAAATCTAATTGTGTAGCAATATTTATAAACCAATTAAGAGAAAAAGTTGGGATAATGTTTGGTAACCCAGAAACTACAACTGGTGGACGTGCTCTTAAATTCTATTCATCTGTTAGATTAGAAGTAAGAAGAACGGATACTATAAAGCAAGGTGATTCAGTTATAGGAAGTAGAACTAGAGTTAAAGTAGTTAAGAATAAAGTGGCACCTCCATTTAAGCAAGCAGAATTTGATATAATGTATGGAGAAGGTATATCTAAAGTAGGAGATTTACTTGATATAGCAACTGAAATAGATATAATCAAAAAATCAGGTGCTTGGTATAGTTATAATGAAACTAGATTGGGACAAGGTAGAGAAAATGTTAAAAAGTTTTTAATGGATAATAAAGACTTAATGGAAGAAGTAGATAAAAAGGTAAGAGACTATTATAAATTAAATGAAAAAGTTGTTGAAGAAGTTGAAGAAATAGAAGAATAAGCGCTCCTCCTATTAACTTGACATACTATAAAAAAGATTATAAAATTAAGTAGGTTATTAGAATAATTTTACTTCGATATTAGAATAAATTTATCTTATATAACTTATTTTGACTAAGGAGGTGTGAGTCATAACTGAGGTATTGATATTTTTAGTTGCTATTTCAATAGGTGTTTTGGCTGGATATTTTGTAAGAAAAAATATATCGGAAAATAAAATAGGACAAGCAGAAACCCTAGCAAAAGAAATAGTAGATAAAGCAAGTAAAGATGCGGAAACTGTAAAGAAAGAAAAGTTATTAGAAGCAAAAGAAGAAATACACAAATTAAGAAGTGAATCAGAAAGAGAACATAAAGAAAGAAGAAATGATTTACAAAAATTTGAGAAAAGAGTAGTTCAAAAAGAAGAAGTAATAGATAAAAAACTTCAAAGTTTAGAACAAAAAGAGAATACTCTAAATCAAAAAATTAAAGATATAGCTGAAAAAGAGGAAGAAATCGAGGAAATAAAAGTTAAGCAGTTAGAAAAGTTAGAATCTATATCTGGAATAACTACTGAAAAAGCAAGAGAAGTTATAATGGATAATGCTGAAAAGGACGTTAGACGTGAAATGTCTATAATGATAAAGGATATAGAAACTAAAGCTAAAGAGGAAGCAGAAAAAAAAGCAAGAGAAATAATAGGTTATGCTATACAAAAATGTGCAGCAGACCACGTTGCAGAAACTACTGTTACAGTGGTTAATCTTCCTAATGACGAAATGAAAGGCAGAATAATAGGAAGAGAAGGAAGAAATATAAGAACTTTAGAAACTCTAACTGGGATAGATTTAATAATAGATGATACACCAGAAGCAGTTATATTATCTGGATTTGACCCTATAAGAAGAGAGGTAGCAAGAATTGCGCTTGAAAAACTTATATCAGACGGGAGAATACATCCAGCAAGAATTGAAGAAATGGTTGAAAAGGCTAAAAAAGAAGTAGATAATATAATAAAAGAGTACGGTGAGGAAGCAGCATTTGAAACTGGTGTTCATGGACTTCATCCTGAACTTATAAAACTTCTTGGAAGACTTAATTATAGAACTAGTTACGGTCAAAATGTTCTTAAACATTCAATAGAACTTGCACATATTGCAGGGATAATGGCAGCAGAAATTGGAGCGGATATAAAACTAGCTAAAAGAGCTGGGCTTTTACACGATATAGGAAAAGCAGTGGACCATGAAATAGAAGGTACTCACGTTGAAATAGGTATGGATTTACTTAGAAAATACAAAGAATCAAAAGAAGTAATACATGCTATGAGTACACATCATGGAGACTATGAACCTCAAACGATAGAAGCTGTTTTAGTAACTGCAGCAGATGCAATATCGGCTGCAAGACCTGGAGCAAGACGTGAAACTCTAGAAGCTTATATAAAAAGACTTGAAAAGTTAGAAGAAATAGCATCATCATACGAAGGTGTTGAAAAGTCATTTGCAATACAAGCAGGTAGAGAAGTAAGAATAATGGTAAAACCAGAAGAATTAAATGATGAAGATATATACTTATTAGCAAGGGATATAACTAAGAAAATAGAAGAAGAATTAGAATATCCTGGGCAAATAAAGGTAAGTATAATAAGAGAAACTAGGGCAATTGAATATGCTAAATAAAAAAATCCCATAAGGGATTTTTTTGTTTTTAAATATAGAAAAATATATAATCAAATGATATAATTGTAGCTAAAAGGGGGATTAATTATGAAAGATTATGCTAATATAAAATCTCAATTAGATGCACTTAAAGTTAAGACTTATGAGAAAATTTTTTATGAAAAAGTGATTAAAGATGAAAAAATAATTCCTAAAGTTACTCCTTTTAAAGGTATAAATATAGATACATTACTTATTAAAGAAAATAAAATTCTTTTTATAAAGTTTATGGATACTAGTGAAGATTTATTTTTACTTTTAGAAGAAGAACTTCTAGAAGTTATGTATGATGAGTATTTATTACTTGAGAGTAAAATAGATAAGCATTTTAAAAATATAAGCTATAATTATATATTTGTTATGCCGAACGTTGATATATATAATAACTATGAATTTGATGATTTTATATACAATAATATAGTAGATAAAAAGGGATTAGCAGATATTATAGAAGGTAAAAAAAGTATAGATTTTTATTTAAAAAATAAAAATAATGATATAGATTTGAATATGTTTTTATTTAATATTTGTCCAGAATATTATTTTCTAACTAATAAACAAATATTTAACAATGATTTTAAAAAGATAAATTTTTATAGTGAAGATTATAATTATAATGCTAATATTTTAGACAAAAAACAGATAATAGACATAGCATCTATAAACTATAATAATACTGTATTTGAAGGTGGTTGTGGCGTAGGTAAAACTACTACTATGATATCAAAAGCTATAAAACTATCTAGAATTTATCCACATCATAAATTTTTGATACTTACTGATACTAAGCAAAAATGCAATCAACTAAGAGAATATTTAAGTATTTTATATAATGAAAACAATAATATAGGTGTTTATACTTATAGTTCGTTTATTATTATGTTGGCTAAAAGGTTTAATCTTCTTTTAGATTATAGAATTCTCAATAAATATTATGATAAAACTATAAAGAATTTAACTAAGCAAGCTAAAAATTTGATAAAAAATAAAAATATATTTAAAGGTATATTCATAGACAATATAGAAAACTTTTCTAGTTATGAAGTGGATTTTATAAGAGAATTCCTATATAAAAATAAATTTATATTCAATGTATTTTATTCTAAATGTAAGGATATGTCTAGCAATTTAAATATATTTAAGAGTATAAGCTATGATGATTTTGAAAAAGTTATACTTGATAGAAATTATAGACAGTCTTATGAGGTAGCTAACTTTTTGGAGAGATTTTCTAGAAATTCTAACCAATACATAAAAAAATTAAGACCGGATATTGAAAATATATTTTATGAAGTGGATATTAATCAAAAAGAAAATATATCGGTAAATATAGTTAATACAGATAATTTTGAAGAACAGATAAAATCTATAATTTGGGAAATTGAATATCTTATAAAAGATAAGGGGTTTAAAGAATCTGATATATGTATTATATATCCATATAACAAAAGAAAATTAAAAAATGGGAAAAATATATATTTTCAATATATGCTAAAAAAAGAATTAGAAAATAATAATATAAAGTACATACAGTCTCAAGATAGTTTAACTAATTTTACTAATAAACAAGCTCTTACTATAAGTAATTTATACAATCTTGGGGATTTAGAATATAAAGCTTGTATAATATGTGAATTAGAAATGCTTTATAATCAGACTATAGATAAATCTAAACAAGATTATCAAATAAGTGATTTCGTAGGGGATTTATATAAAGTTTATACATCTTTAAGTAAAGCTAGTGATTTTATTAGTATTATAACTACTTTTGATGAAAATACCAGCGATATAATAAGATTGTTAAAAAGCTCAATATAAAAAGAAGCACAAAGTGCTTCTTTTTAAGCAATCATTGAAAAATATCCAAGTACTATTATACCAAGTACTATTCTATAGTATCCAAATACTTTGAAATCGTGTTTTTGTATGTAATTCATTAAGAATTTAATAGCAAAAACAGAAACTAAAAATGATACTAAAGAACCTGTTAGTAAAACTAACCATTCAAATCCAGTAAATGCAAAACCTACCTTAACAAGTTTTAAGGCACTAGCTCCAAGCATTGTAGGAACTGCTAAGAAAAATGAAAATTCTGCTGCAATTGGTCTTGCTGCTCCTAAAAGTGTAGCACCGATTATTGTAGAACCAGATCTTGAAGTTCCTGGTATTAAAGCTAAACATTGAAATAAACCTATACCAAGAGCTAATTTATATGTAAGTTGAGAAAAATCGTTAACTTTTGGTTTTTTATTTCTATTTTCAATAAGTATCATTATTATACCGTATACTATTAAGGCTATTGAGACAGTAGTTGGATTAAAGAATAATCTATCTATTGTATCTTCAAATAAAACGCCTATAACACCAGACGGTATAACTGCTATTATAACCTTTTTCCACAAATCAATAGTATCTCTTTTTTGGATATCAGATTTTTGCGAATCAAAAGGATTAAGTTTTTTAAAGTATAGTATAAGTACTGCAAGTATTGAACCAAATTGTATAACAACTAAGAATGTGCTCATAAATTGTTCGCTCATTTTCATTTTTATAAATTCGTCAACTAAAATCATATGACCGGTACTACTTATAGGTAGCCATTCAGATATACCTTGAACTATACCTAAGATTATGGCATTAAAAATTTCAATCAAGTCAATTACCTCCTATTTAAATTATTTAGACACTAAGCAAGATTATACCAATAATATTAAATATATTCAATATATGATTATTAATACCTAGAAAGGAAAAGTAAATGGAAAAGAAATATCCTCTAGATGAAAAAGAACAAGAGATTTTTGGTTTATTTTCAAAGAAAATGACTCCAAAAACTAAACACGAATATTTATTAAAAATAGTACTTTTTAAAGAGTTTTTAGATTTTGATGAATTATTAAATGCCACCAAAGAAGATGCTAAGATTTTTATCCAGGAAATTCAAAAAAAATATGCAAAGTCTACTTGTGAGAAAATTTTTAGTTATCTACATAGTTTTTATAATTTTTTAGTAAAAGAAGAATACCTTAAAATAAATCCTTTTAAATTCGTAAGAAAACCGGTAGTTTCTAGAATGAAGAATAAAGATGATGTGCTTAGTATTCAAGAAATAAATAAGTTAATAGATTGTATTCAAAATGAAAATCTTAGAAATCAAGCAATAATAGTTTTTTTGATAACAACAGGATGTTTACTTAATGAACTTGTTAATGTAAAGTGGAAAGATTTAATAGTAGATGATGAGGAAAATTTCTATATAAAACTTGGCAAAAGAAATAAAAAAAGAACGGTAAAACTTCATCCATATTGTTTTAAATTAATAGAAGAATATAGAGAGTATAAAGGGCTTAGTGAAATAATAATGCCAACAGATGAATTTATATTTACAACACAAAAAAGCAATTCTATAACTGATAGAAATGTAAGATTAATAGTTAGAAAGATAATGGATAAATCAGGACTTGGAGATTATTCATCTAAAGATTTTAGGCATTCATTTGCTGCAATAAGTCTTATGCTAGGTGCTTGTGATGAAGAACTTAAAAATCAACTTGGTTGGAGTGATAAATATTATGCTATAAGATATAAATATGTGCTTAATCTAGTAGATAGTGAAAGTATTGATTATATAATGGAAAGTGATAAATTAAACATAAATGATAAAATATGAACTTTAATATAAAAAATATTGTTAAAGTTCGATATATTTTATATAATTATATTATGAAATATATATAAAGGAAGGTAAATATATGAGTTATTCTACATACAAAAACCCACTAACAGATAGATATTGTAGCAAAGATATGAGCTACATATTTTCTCCACAATTTAAGTTCTCAACTTGGAGAAAATTATGGGTAGCACTTGCAGAATCAGAAAAGGAACTGGGGATAAATATAACTGATGAACAAATAAATCAGTTAAAAGAAAATATAGAAAATATAAATTTTGATGATGCAAGAAAAATAGAAAAGGAAGTTAGACACGATGTTATGAGTCACGTAAAAGCATATGGAATGCAATGTGATAGTGCTAAGGGGATAATACATTTAGGTGCTACTTCTGCATATGTTGGTGATAATACTGACGTTATACAAATGGATGAGGCTTTAAAATTAATAAGAGTAAAGCTTGTAAATCTTATAAATAATTTAAAAGAGTTTTCTCTTAAATATAAAGATGTTCCAACTTTAGGCTTTACACATTTTCAAGCAGCTCAACTTACAACAGTAGGTAAAAGAGCAACTCTTTGGGCTCAAGATTTATTAATAGATTTAGAAGATTTGAATTATAGAATAGATAATATGAAATTAAGAGGGGTTAAAGGAACTACTGGAACTCAAGCAAGTTTTTTAAGTTTATTTGAGGGAGATCACGAAAAAGTTAAAAAATTAGATAAACTTATATGTGAAAAAATGGGATATAAGTCTTCTTATAAAGTAAGTGGACAAACTTATACTAGAAAACTTGATTATCAAGTTATAAGTATATTATCAGGAATTGCTCAAAGTATGCACAAAATGACTAATGATATAAGACTTTTACAAAGTTTAAAAGAACTTGAAGAACCATTTGAAAAAAATCAAATAGGTTCGTCTGCTATGGCATATAAAAGAAATCCTATGAGAAGTGAAAGAATATCATCTTTATCAAAATATATTATAACGGAAAGTTTAAGTCCTGCATTTGTTGAAGCAACTCAGTGGCTTGAAAGAAGTTTAGATGACTCTGCTAATAAAAGATTAGCTATACCACAAGCATTTATGGCAGCAGATGCAATACTTGAAATAGGTATAAATGTTACTGACGGTTTAGTAGTTTATGAAAATATGATTAATAAACATATAAACGAAGAACTTCCTTTTATGGCAACTGAAACTATACTTATGGAAGCTGTAAAAAGAGGAGGAGACAGACAAGAATTACATGAAATAATAAGAGAATATTCTATGAAGGCAGCTTATAGAGTAAAACAAGAAGGTAAAGATAATAATCTGATTGATATGATAATAAATGATCCTTCTTTTAAAATGACTAAAGAAGAAATATTATCTATTATGAATCCTAAAAACTTTATAGGTAGAGCGCCAGAACAAGTAGTAGAATTTGTTGAGGAATATTTAGAACCGGCTATAAAAGATTTTGCGGATTTAATTGGAATAAATGTTGATTTACATGTATAAAAAATAAGGCGAAACTGCCTTATTTTTTATTCTTCAACTATGAAATTTATATTTAAATCAGTTAAAATATCTGATTTTTGTAATGTTTTTATAAATATAGTATAAAAATTTATATCTTGATTATCTAAATTAACCGTAGATTTTACGGTATTTAATATTTCACTTCTATAATCTGAATTAAGAGATTTAACAATTTTTATTATGTCATTATTTAATTTATCGATAGTTTTATCAGTAAGTTCTTCTTCTATTTTTATTAAGAAATCCTTTAGATAATCTTTTTCAACATATATAACCTTTTCTAGAGAAATTTTAGTTTCTTGTTTTTTAATACTATTTAATATTTGGTTATTTATAGTTGTAAAAAATAACTTAGAAAATTCTTCTATTAAAGAAGTTTTTAATACATTGGTATTTTTATGTATATCGATTATTTTTTCTGAGTCCATAGAATTTATTTTCATTTCATAGTTATTTATAAAAGTATTTTGATAATAAAGACTATAAAAAACTATTTTACTTATAGGTATGTTAAAACTTAGTTCTTCAAGTTCTGTTTTATTTTCAGAAAAATTTAGAGGTACTTTTCTAAAGTTTTCTACTTGAATTATATTATTTTTTATAGACTCTACTTTATAATCTACATCTATAATATTTGAACTATTAAATTCAGGTAATCTAGATATAATCGTCTTTATAGTAGGTATTATATCTTCATCTACTACTATTTTTGTGTTATTTATTCTTCCGGTTTCTATAAGAAATTTTATAAATTTATCGAATTCAGCATCTATTATACCATTAGGACTATGTGTTAAAACTACTTTATAATCGTATAAAATATCATTTATAAATTCAGTTTGATTATCTATTGCATTTCCATATTTGGTTTTATAAGTTATTTTTTCGTTTGATTTAATAAATATATTAAGTTCTTCTATAAGAGGAGTCAAACTTTTGAAACTTAAATTAGAAGTTATTATATTATTTAGGCTTATTTGAAGTTGCTCTAAATTAGTTATTCTAGGAATTATTACATTTAAACATACAAATTCATCAAGTTCATCTAATGTATTTTTTTTGTTTTCTTCTTCCGTATTTTCTTCTTCGATTTGTTCGATTTCTTTATTTTCTTCTATATTTTCATTTTCAAGTTCAGAATTTTCATCAGGAAATTCATCAGTATTATTTTCAATATTTTCTAATTCAATATTTTTTTTATCATCTTTATCTAGTATACTTTCATCTATTATTATTAAAGAACCATTTTTTATACATTCGATTTTAAATTCGCTACCACATTTAAGTAATTGAGAAAACAAATTTTTTAGTATATCTTTTTTAGAATATACTAAAATATCTTTTACTTCATTTATAATATCTACTAATTCTACTTTATTTTTTTGAATCAATATATCATCTATATCTACGATATAATCTAAGTCATTTTCAGACAATGCCTTTTTTATATTATTTTTGTTTAGTTCTTTTTCAGATAAACTATTTGCTAGTTTGTTTATTAAAACTTCATCATTTTTAAGTATTACATTTATAGAAACTGCATCTGGAATTTCAGGATTTTTGTATATATTTACATTTGCATCAAAATTATTATTATAGTTTTGAATTACTAAAAACTCTGAGTTACCAAAATTAGATATACTCTTTAGAGTTTGAATTTTACTATTAGTACCAGTACCTATTATCAATACTTTTTCGTTTTCTTTACATATATCTTTTAAATGAAGTTCTTTATATTTTGAAAAACAATCTGTAAGGTAAATAGAACCTTGAAATAGTGTTTTTATTTGTGTTTTATAAAAATCTTCTAAATCACTATTTAAATATTCAGGCATTTTATTATATAGTTCTACAAATTCTCTATAACTATAATTTGATTTTCTAGTTATTTCGCTTATAAATTTAATTATTGAATTTTTAGTTTCTTCATCATATTTAGCTAAATCCAAAGTTATTTCTTTTTGTGTATAAATTGTATTGAATTTAAATTTATTCTTTGGCTTTTTCATCTTTTCTAGTATTCTAAACATATCAACATCTCCAATTTATAGTTTGCAAGTAAATATTATACCATATAAATAACTTTATTTATTAGTAAAAATTGATTTGTAATAAATTTTATGTTAAGATATTAGAATAATTTTATATAGATAGTAAAATTTAATATTTAAAAAAGGAGTGTTTTTATGAATAAAAAATTAACCCTTGTATCATTGATTCTTATGATATTTACATCTGTTTTTGGTTTTGCTAATATGCCAAGAGCATTTTATCTAATGGGTTATTCTGCTATACCTTGGTATATATTTAGTGCTATACTATTTTTTATACCATATGCATTTATGATGGCAGAATATGGTTCTTCTTTCAAAAGTGAAAGAGGTGGAATATATTCATGGATGGAAATTTCAGTAAATAGTAAATATGCCTTTATAGGTACTTTTATGTGGTATGCATCTTACATAATATGGATGGTTAACGTATCTTCTGCTATATGGATACCTTTATCTAATGCATTTTTCGGAATGGATAGAACTTCTGAACTTTCGTTGTTTGGATTAAGTTCTGTTCAAGTTTTAGGAATAATGGGTGCATTATTGATATTACTTATAACTTTTGTTGCTACAAAAGGAATAGAAAAGATAAAAAAAATTACATCTATTGGTGGGAGTGCAGTAGCACTTTTAAACATAGTTTTATTAGTAGGTGGATTTGTAGTACTTATAAGCAATGGTTTTGAGTTTAAACAACCGATACAAAATATTATAAAAGATTTTACTGTTTCACCAAATCCAGCTTATCAATCGCCTATATCTATACTATCGTTTTTAACATTCTCTATATTTGCATTTGGAGGTTTAGAAGTTTTAGGAGGTCTTGTTGACCAAACTGAAAATGCAGAAAAGACTTTCCCAAAAGGATTAACAATAGCAGCGATAGTTATATCTTTAGGTTATGCATTTGGAATATTTGCTTGTGGTATGTTTATCAACTGGAATGAAGTTTTACAAACTGATGCAGTAAATATGGGTAACGTTGCTTATATAATAATGAACAATTTAGGATATGAATTATCTACATCTTTTGGGCTTAGTGAAGCTGTTGCTATAAATGTTGGTATGTGGATGGCTAGATTTGTTGGTTTATCTATGTTTTTAGCTTTAACAGGAGCATTTTTCACACTTACTTATTCACCTCTTAAAACTTTAATAGAAGGTTCTCCAAAAGAATTATGGCCAGGTAAATTAGGTGAAATAAAAGATGGTATGCCTATAAATGCTATGAAAATGCAAGCAATAGCTGCAGTAGTTATAGTTTTAATAGTATCTTTTGGTGGAAGTAATGGTCAGGCATTTTTTAACTTATTAGCACTTATGACTAATGTGGCTATGACTATACCTTATATATTCCTATCTGTTGCTTTCCCATTTTTTAAGAAAAAGCAATTAGAAGGAAAAATAGAAAAATCTTTTACAGTTTATAAAACGTATTCTTCTGCATTAATAGCATCTGTTGTTGTTAGTATAGTAGTTGGATTTGCTAATATATTTAGTATAGTAGAACCTGCTATAAATGGAAGAATATTAGATTCTATATTTATGTTGGCGGGGCCTATAATATTCTCTTTAGTAGCGATAATATTATATACCTTATACCAAAGAAAAATGAAAAAGAGATAGAGTTTATCTATCTCTTTTTATAATATTTTTTTATATATTGGAAATAATAATATAAAAAGGAGGTAGTATGTTTAAAACTTTAATTGGAAGTATTTTTTTAATTATTTCTAATATAAATAATACGAATATAGATGATCTGATAGAAATTAGTAATCAAAAACAAAGTTTGTTACAAGAAAAAAATACTATAACAGTAAGTTTTTTAGATGACGGATTTAAAGTTAGCGATAATCTAGATATAAATTTAGATGATTTGGAAAATAAGGAAGAAATCATATTAAATAATATAAAAAAATCAAAAGAAGATATTTTAAAATATAAAAAAATAATTAAAGGAATATGGCCATTAGAAGGATATTATGAAATAAGTTCGGAGTATGGAAATAGAATAAATCCTATAACTAATGAAAAAAAGTTTCATAGTGGAATAGATATTCCTGCACCTGAAAATACAGATATATTATCAATAGATGATGGAGAAGTTATATTTTCGGGAGTAAAAAATGGTTATGGAAATACTGTAATTATAAAACATTTTGATAATAAAACTAGTTTATATGCACATAATAATAAAAATTTAGTAAAAGAAGGTGACTACATAAAAAAGGGAGATAAAGTAGCGAGAGTAGGTTCTACTGGAAATTCAACAGGAAATCATCTACATCTAGAAGTTTACTTAGATAGTGAAAAAATAGACCCTCTAAAGGCAATAAAAAAATAGAAGATAAGACCTTCTATTTTAAAATTAATTAGACTTTGTCTAATATATAAGTACTTAAATTTTTATAATCAATAGTTTTTTTAAACTCTAACATGTTATTTTTCATAAAATCTATTATACTGTCTAACTTTTTATTTATGATAGATTTTAGTATATTTTTTAAATCATTTTCATCATTATATATTATTCCAAGACCTTTATCTATTATAAACCTTGCATTTTCTATTTCTTGACCTATATAAGGAGATTTTACTATAACTGGAGTAGTAGTATGTATTGCTTCAAATAATGTAGCCCCACCTGGTTTAGTTATTAATAAATCATATTTTTTTATTAAATTTGGCATATCATCGACAAAGCCAAGAACTTTTATATTTTTTAGTGGTTTTTTCTTTGTTAATGTATAATATAAATTTCTATTTTTACCAGTAACTATACAAATTTCCATATTTTCATTTATGAAATCATCTAACCAGTATAAAAAGTCTGTACTAAAATCAAACAAACCACGACCACCACCAAGCAATAAAATTCTATATTTATTGCTAATTTCTTTTTGTAGATTGTGGAAACTTTTGCTTACAGGAACACCAACAACCTTTATCTTATCAGGGTGTATTCCTTTTTGCATAAATCTATTTTTTATTTCAATAGATGGTACAAAATAAGTATCGGTCGATGGAAATACCCATTCAAGACTATCAACAACATCAGTTATTACAGTGATTGTAGGTATATTCATTTTTGGATACTTAGTTTTAAAATTATAAATACAGGCAGAGGCTAATGGAAATGTAGAAATAATTAAAGTAGGATTTACTTTAAGAATATATTTAATGAGCCTAGGAGTGTATATTTTATTAGAAATATCAAGCTTAGGGTCAAAGGATTTTCTTAAATAATAATAATAATTATAAAATACTGGTGCATATTTAGTATGAGTTTCATACATTTTTATCATCGGTTTATTAAGAATTGGTAAACTAGCATCTATGAAATCTTGTATTATTACGTTATAATTATTATCTATGCATAATATAGCTTCTTTTATGGCTTTTGCAGCACTAGTATGACCAGCACCAAATTTTGCAGTCAGTATTAAAATAGTCTTATTATCTACATTCATTTATTCACCTCTATAAAAAAGATAATAGTATTATACATTTATATTTATAATTAATCAACTAAATTTGTAAAAATGAAAGGGATTGATATGTCTGATGTCAAGAAATTAGAAAATACATATAGTTTTAGTTTAAAACATATTTTTTGTTCTCTTTTAGGAATTTATATATTTTTTATACCTATAAAAATTGATAAAAAAGTTTATACTATTTTTTACCATATAGTAAATACTTTAGAAGAAGATTTTATAGATTTAATAAAAATTTTAATAATAACTTTTTTAACTTTCGGTTGTATAAAATCTATTTATAAAGAAAAAAAAGAGAATAGTATTTATAAATACATAAGAATAAGTAGTATATTCTTGCTTTTTGGAATACTTTATACAGATATAGATATATTTTTTATAGATAGTAATGTATCCTTAATAATAAAAGAAATAAGTATTAATTTTTTTACTACTATTTTGGTAGGTTCTTTCTTTTTACCACTTATCACTAATTATGGGTTGATACAGATTTTTGATTTTTATTTAGGAAGTTTTACAAAAAAATTTTTTAGATTAAGTGGTAAATCAATTTTAAGTTTATTAATTTATTTTTTTACAGATTATTTTTTAGGATATTTCTTTACTATGAAATTGTACAAAAAAGGAATGTTAAAACAGTATGAAATTTGTATGATAATACTTAATTTTTCTATCGCACCATATTTTATATTCGATTATTTATATTCAAATATTGATTTTAATATTTTTGAAAGACTATTAATTATAGTAATATTTTTATTGGTCAATGCAATACTTTGTAGAATTTATCCATTAAATAAGAAAAAAAATTCTTATTTAGTCAAAGGTTCATATAAAGAACCTTCTAAAAAAGATAAAAATATTTATGAATTCTTAAATTCTAATTCATACAAAACCAAATTTTTAAAAGAAGTTTTAGGAAATATACAAGAAGGCATTAGCATACTCATTACTTTTTTGCCAGATGTAGTTTTTTCTATTTATGTATTTAGTATTTTTATAAATAATACTGATATAATACAGATTTTAAATTCCATAATTTGTCCAATATTTGAGTTTTTGAAAGTAGAGAATATATCTCAAGTTATCGAATTTATGTTTATAAACTTTTTTAATAATATTTTAGCATTAGAAAACACCGGTTTTAATAATTGGAATTTCTTAATGACAACAATATTTACATTAAGCTCTGTAAGTATGTCTACTAATATGATTTATATAAATAAAACTAAGATACCTATAAGTAATTTTGAATTTATAGTTTCATATTTTTTAAAGTGCACCATTATAATTTTTGTATGTTCATTTGCATACTATTTTTATTCGGGTTATGTATCTATTTAAGTAACCATATATATTTGTACTCATATAATTAATTATATTTAAATATATGACTAAAGGGGGTATTGACATAATTATGAAAAGAAAAAGTAGATATATGTATTTAAATGATAATAGGATTGAGTATGAAAAATCAAAAAACAAGTATGAAGAATTATTAAAAGAAGCTTCAAAATATAAAGAAAATGCAAAATCTATTAAATATCAAATAAAAGAATATGAAAAAGTTATTAATGATTTATCTAAAAAAATAAATCATTTAAATAAAAGCTATGACAATTGTATTCTTATGTCAAAAGAGTTAAATGATAAGGCTATAAAATATAAAAATAATGATAATAGAAATTATATTTATCCTGATACTATGGAAGATACTCATGAAGAAATGATGTATGTTAGTTCATTTTTGAATGAAGAAGCTGGGTATATAATACCTATGTATAATATGGGTGATTTAGAAAAAATGGACGAATTTGAAGATAGATATCCTTTCATAGATGATGATTTTGAATATTTTGATAATTATGAGTTAATAAAATAAGAATGCGAGGCATTCTTATTTTATTAACTCTTTTTCTATTGTCTTATATATATTTTCCATTAAATCATTAAAATTTTTAGTTGATTTTATATACTCAGAAATTATTGGTGTATGAAAAAAATCTTTATACTCTTCATTTAATACAGATATTTTTTTTGAAGCTTCTTCTAAAGAGAAGTTTGAATATATGTTTTTCTTTTTTAATAAGTAATTATCTAGTTTTTTCTTTATGGTTTTATTTTTATCTAAACTAGCTTTATTTTCATTCATTTTTCTAAATTCTTCTGTATTTTTTATACAAGTAGCTAGTTCAATAGTTTTTTTATTAATACTCATATTTATGCCCCCTAAATAAATGCTTTATAATTATTTATATTAATAAAAAATATTTATATGATAAAAATATGAAACACTTATATAGATGTTAATTCATTTAAAAAATATTCAAACATTACGCCGTCATTAGTATTTGTAGAAAATGACGAAGTATACTCAACACACTTTTGAATAAAATCACTTGCAGTTTGTACACAAAATTTAAAATCAAATCCTCTAATTAAAAGAGAACATATAATAGATGTAAATATATCACCTGTTCCACTAAAAGATTTCTTGTTATATTTGTTTTCTATAAAAAAATATTCATTTTTTTCTGAATGATATCCTAAATTAGATATAGTATTATCATTTATTATACCTGTTATTACGACTTTTTTAGGTCCTAATTTTGATATTTCTTTTGCAATATCTATTATTTCATCTTTTGAAATGTTTTTTATATCATATTTTTTATCTATTAAAAAACAGGCTTCTGTTATGTTAGGTGTAGTTAAATCTGCTTTTTCTACTAGTTTTTTTATACTAGTGCACATATTGTAGTCGAAAGTAGGGTACAATATTCCGTTATCACCCAAAATAGGGTCTATTACTATGAATGAATTTTTGTTATCATCTATAAATTTTGATACTATATCAATCTGTTTTTTAGAACCTAAAAAACCAGAATAAATACAATCAAATTCTAAATTCAAGTTTTTCCACACCTTAGAATATTCAATCATTTCTTCGGTTAAATCTAAAAAACTGAATTCATCATATTGAGTTTGACTAGATAAAACTGCAGTAGGAAAAGGACAACATTGTATCTTAAGTGATGAAATTATTGGAATATTAGCAGTTAAAGAACATCTTCCGATGCCAGATAAATCATTTATAGAAGCAATTTTTTTCATAAATCCTCCTTACTATTTAATAAGTTAATTATAACATATTAAAATAATTATTTTTATTTTTTTGGATATACTAAGTTTATAATTTGGTTAATAGGAGGAAATTGATTGAAGAATAAATTTATATTATCAGCTTGTTTTTTTAGTTTATTTATTTTTTCATTTAATATTATAAAAAGTAACAATGTAGAAAAAGAAGTTATTTCTATGAATTTAAATGAAGAAACTAAAAATGAATTTGAAGAAGTTTTACAAAATTTATTTGATACTAGAAATGAAGCTATTTTAAAAAAAGATGATACTATTTTAAAAAAATTATATGAAATAGATAAAAATCCTGGACTTTGGGCATATGAACACGAAGTAAATAAAATGAAATATCTAGAAAATTGGTCTAGTAAACAAGGGGTAAATTTTACTAATATAGATACCAAAATAAAAATGAGAAGTGTAAATGAAAAAGAAGAAAATTTGTACGAAATAATCTGTGCAACTTCTACTAAATATAGCTATTGTTATGAAGGTCAAGAAGATACTATAAATTATAGTAAAATAGGTACTAATCATTATCTTAATATAAAAAAGGTTGATGATAGTTATGTAATAGTAAAAGAATGGTACGAAGATCCGTTTGCAGATTCTTTGAATCTTGAAAATATAAAATCAGAAGATATAAAAAGTTTTATATTATCCCAAGAAAAAAAAGAAATTAATTTAACTGATGAACAACAAAAAGCAATAGAATATGCACATAGATATTGCGGAGTATCTGATGAAGAAGAATATGAATTTAAATTTAATAAAGATTACAAAAATTTCAATCCTGATGGTGGTGATTGTGCAAATTTTGCATCTCAAATAATGTTTGAAAGTGGAAGATTCAAAAAAAATAGTATATGGAATTACGAGGATAGAAATGGTACAAAGGCTTGGGTAAATGCACAAGGATTTAAAAACTATATACTAAACAGCCAAAGAGGTAGCTTAATAGCAAAGGGTAGCTACAATGAAGTTTACAAACAAGCATACAATTTAAAGCCAGGTGATTTTGTTGCATACGAAAAAAATGGTAGAATAACACATGTATCAACGATAACAGGGAGTGATTCCAAAGGTTATCCATTGGTTACTTGTCACAACACAGATAGATTATTAGTACCTTGGGATTTAGGTTGGAGTGATAATAGTATAAAATTTCATTTAATAAGTGTACATTATTAAAAATATAGTATACAAACGGCGTTTTTGTTAAAACTAATAATAATTGACAACTAAGGTTGTATATGTTAAACTTATAATAAGCTATAATAATTATATAGCATAAATAATGTGTGTGTTTTTTAGGAGGATTTATAAATGAAAAAAGGTGTAGTTAAGTGGTTTAACAATGAAAAAGGATTTGGATTTATATCTGTAGATGGAGAATCTGATGTTTTCGTACATTTCTCAGCTATAACAGGAGAAGGATACAAGTCTTTAGAAGAAGGACAAGAAGTTGAATTCGAAGTAGTTGAAGGAGCTAAAGGACCTCAAGCTGCTAATGTTGTAAGATTATAATCCAAAGTTCATATATATATTAGTAAATTTCTAGTAGTATGTGAAGTACAGCCGCAATATAAGCGGCTTTTTTGATGTTTATGAAGACTTTTTTTTACATATATGATAAAATTATACTATAAAATAATATGAAAGGAGTACATCAATATTTTGATGGATGACTAATTGTGAACATACTATTTTTTTTAACTCCTAAAAGCGAAGTAGCACATATATATGAAGATTTTACTATGAGACAAGCATTAGAAAAGATGGAATACCATAGATATTCTTCTATACCTCTTATTTCAAAAGAGGGGAAATATATAGGTACTATAACTGAAGGTGATTTACTTTGGACTTTAAAAAATGAATATTATTTAGATTTGAAAAAGGCACAAGATGTGTGCGTTAAAAATATAAAAAGAAGAAAAGATAACAAAGCAGAATCCATAAATGCTAATATAGAAGATTTGATAGTAATATCTATGACACAAAATTTTATACCCGTAGTAGATGATAATGATATTTTTATAGGAATAATAAAAAGAAGCGATGTAATTGAATACGTTTATAAACTGATAAAAAAAGAAGATATGAAAATCTAATCATATCTTCTTTTTTTATTAGTTAAATTTTATTGAATCAGCATATTTTAAATAAAGTTCTTTTATTTTATTAGAGAATACCTCGTTTTGTTTTTGATAAAGTAAAGTCTTTTCTATTTCTTGCTTAACTTCTTCATACGTAGATTCAGTAGCAGGAGTTATTTTTTCTAGTTTTATTAAATGGTAACCGAATTGAGTTTTTACAGGATTAGATATTTCATTTTCTTTCATAGAGAACGTAGCATCTTCAAACTCAGGAACCATTTGACCTTTAGTGAAGTTACCTAAATCACCAGAAACTTCATTTGATGGACAAGTAGAATATTTTTTAGCTGCATCTTCAAAAGTTATTTCTTTTTTATTTATTTCATCTAATATTTCATTAGCTTTATCTAATGTATCTACTAATATATGCTTTGCATTAGCAGTTTCAGGTTTTTTAAACTTTTCTTTGTTTTTTTCAAAGAATTCTTTTTTATCTTCTTCAGATATAGATACAGTAGATAATAATTTATTTATAGCAAATTGCTTTAAAAGACTTTCTTCAACTTTTTTCATTTCAGCCAAAAAAGTTTCATCTTTATTTAAATTATTTTCAATAGCTTCTAAATAAAACAATTCTTGTTCTACTAACTCTTTAGCTATTTGTTTTTTGCTTTCTTCGTTGTTGTATTGCATAGCTTGTTGAGGAGGTAAAGTTTTTAATATATTTTCAACATCTATATTAGTTATTTCTTTATCTTTAACAGTTGCAAATATTACTTTTTCCATTGTTTTTCTCCTTTTAAATATTTATTTATATAAATAATAACAGATATTAGATGATATGTCTAATATAAAAGTGTGATTACTAAAAGTAAAAAAGATGAGATTATTCCTACAAGACCTTCCTCTATTTTGTATTCAAATAACATCTTATGGGATATATATATACATATAAGGGTTGAGATAGTTTTTAGTATAAGTAAAAGTATGCTATTTGGAAAAAACATAAAATTTTCAAGTGAAAAAACGAATGATATTATAATACTTAATTGATACTTGAAGGTAATATTTTTAATTTTAAGTTTATTATAATTAAAATAAAACAATACTATATAGGTTAAACAGTATACTATAAATATTGTGGTTGTTATTAAATCTATTTTGTAAGTAGAAATGATAACCCATTTGTACCATACTATAAACCAAAATGCTAAAAATATACTTTTAAAGTAATTATCAAAAAATTTTATATTCATAAAATATATCCTTCCTAAAAATATTTTATATATAATATTATATTTAAAAATAAAAAACTCCTACTATTGTAGAAGTTTTATGATTTATTTTACAAGTATTGCAACTTTTGCTTTTTCACTATATTGAACTTGTATCATTTGGTTTTTCTTTAATTTTTCAAAATCTTCATAACCATAATGTATTTCTAATTTAATAGGCATTTTACCTTGTTTTATGATAGCAAAATATTGTTTGTCACCTTTTTTTTCAAAACTTATCAAATTACCCATATAAGGTTTAAAGTCTTGGTATTTTTGACCTTCTTTTTTAAGATAAAAATAAGTTCCAAGAGCTATTAATGAGTTTATCAGAATAACTGCCCACCAAGTAATATCAGTAAATAAACTAGCTATAAAAATAACTAACATAAGTACTAGTGGGATAGTAGCTTTTTTAAATATAAGTTTTGACATTATTTCATTAGCTCTTTTTTCGGATTCACTCATTGTTTGAGCTTTTGCAAAGCTTTCAGCAAATTTATCTTTTAAGCCCATATTTTTCCTCCTAATAAATATTACAGTGTTTGTTAATAAATTTATATGATTATATTAGATATTCTACCATAAAATAATTAAAAAGAAAATAAATAACACAATATTGATATTATTTATAAGGATTAATATAATATATTTAGTGAAAAATATAAAGAGTTGTATTATAATAAGTTTACAATAATAAATACTTAGGAGGAGTTATGTCGGACGAAAAAATAATCGATTTTAATAATCTAAAAAATAAAGTTAAAGACTCTGATGTTGATAAATTTGAAAATTATATATATAGCCTATATTTTTCTGTTATGGAAGGTAAAATTAGTATGATAGAATTTTCAAGAAAAATTATGGATTATATGAAAGATAATAATATTTCTAATGAAAAGTTTATGAATATACAAAAAAAGTTCATGGAAAGATATGGAATGGATACTAATGAGATAGAAGAACAATTAAAAAAGTTTGGTGTTGATATTACGGATTTATCTAGAAA
>JAGHEK010000027.1 GCA_017889265.1 Romboutsia sp.
AAAAAAATATATAATCTAATATGAAAGTAGGTGAGATTTTGTTTAAAAAAGAAAACCAAAGATACGATTTAATTACTTATATTAGTGAAGAAGAGATGACTTTAAAAGAGATTTTATTAGATAAATTAAATTTTTCTGTAAGGTCATTATCTAAAATGAAAAGAGAACAAACTGTTTTAGTTAACAAAGAATTTAAAAAGCCAAGTACTAAGATAAAAAAGGGCGATTTAATTGAAGTTAAAATAGATGAAGAAATGGCAAACTTTATGCCTCAAGATTTAAAATTAGATATTTTATATGATGATTTTGATTTAATAATGGTAAATAAACCACCATTTATGGTTGTTCACCCTACTAAAAGCCACTGCGATAATACTGTTGCAAATGGTGTAACTTATTATATAAATGAGAAAAAAGAAAATGTAAAAATAAGATTTGTAAATAGGCTTGATATGAATACTTCAGGTCTTGTAATAGTAGCTAAAAATGCTTATGCACATCATGCACTATCAAATGATATGTCATTAGACAATGTAGAAAAAGTATATATAGCAGTAGTTAAAGGTGTTGTTAAAAAAGATAGTGGTACTATAAATTTACCTATATTCAGACCATCAGAAGATAGTATAAAAAGAGTAGTAGATGATAAAGGACAAGCTTCTATTACTCATTATGAAGTTTTAGAAAGATTAAATGATGCAACGGTTTTGAAGTTAAGATTAGAAACAGGTAGAACTCATCAAATAAGAGTTCATCTAAGCCATATAGGATACGGAATAATAGGTGATGAGCTTTATGGATATGTTGATGAAAATTTAATAAATAGACAAGCACTTCATGCATATAGTTTAAAATTTAAACAACCAAGAACTAAAGAAAATTTAGAGTTTAAAGCAGATTTACCAGAAGATATGAAAAATTTAATAGAAAAATTAAGATAAAAGGTGGTTTTATGGTAATACATAAGTTTATAATACACGTTCTTGATAAGAATAATGATTTTCCTATTCTTAATGACTTTGAAGGGAAAATAAACCAAGAAGTAGATAAATTTTTTAAAAAGACTATAAAAAAAGTATCTAAAGATGATGATTTAAGAAAAGCTATTTTCAATAATTACAACGAAAATATAGTTAAAAATTGTTGTGAGCAAATTATATATAATGAAGAAACTTTCGTTGAAAACTCAAAGGAAATAGCATCTTATTTATTTGAAATAATGAAGATAAATCAAGAAATAGATTCTTGTGATTTAGCAGTATGTTTATATAGTGATAAAGATGAAAAAAATGTAGCAATTCTAAAACTTGATTATAAAAAATTATATACTCATACTATTGAGTATGTTGATGATAAGTTTAATATCCAAATGGTTTCAAATAAAGTGGGGATATCTGAAACTGCAAATCAAAAACAGTGTGCGATAGTAGGAGTAAGTGGTATAAATGATGAATATCATTTTGTTTTAGTTGATAAAGATTTTGAAAAAAAGGGATTAGAAAGTAAATTTTTAAGTGAATTTTTATGTGCAACTAAGATAGATGATGATAAATATAAAACTAAAGTATTTAAAAATACTACTGAAAATTGGATAACTAATGCACTTTCTAAAGATATGAAACAAGCAGAAGATGTAAGGGGTATGTTAAATTATTCTCTAAAAGAAAAAAATGAGTTAGAAGTTGACAAATTCATAAAAGATGCTATAAATGACGAAGATTTAAGAGATTCTTTTAAAGAACATTTAAAAGAAAAGGGAATAGAAGATACCTTTTCGATAGATAAAAAATGGATAGAGAAAAAACTAAAAAATAGAAGCATAAAAACTGATACAGGATTTGAAATAAAGTCTAACTATACTAATTTTGAAGATAATATGAAGTATAGTATAAGAAAAAATGAAAATGGAACTTTTGATATACTAATAAAGAATATAACTTTTTATGAAGAAAAATAAAATGTGCTCCTTTGTGATAACATAATCACGAAGGGGCACTTTTTTATGTAGTAATTATTTATTATCTTCTACAAATTTGCAGATATCTCCAACTGTTTTGAAGTTTTGAGCTTCTTCATCTGGTATTTCTATACCAAATTCATCTTCTATAGCCATTATAACTTCAACAGCATCTAATGAATCAGCTTCTAAATCATCAGATAAAGTAGTTTCTAAAGTTATAGAATCTGCATTATCTATACAAAGTTGGTCTGCTATTATACTTCTTATTTTTTCAAACATAGTTTGAAACCTCCTTAATTACTTAAGTTTGATATGATTTAATAGTAGTTTAATATAATATCAATAAATTTTCAATATAGAATTTAATAAAAAGTAATAAAATAAAGTGATTTGAATAGAAATTAAGTATATTTATAAATAAAGTTTTGGGGGTGATTATATGTCTAAGATAGAAAAAGCAATAACCCAATTTACAGGAATTAATAATAATTCACTTATAATGATAGCTATAATACTTTTGATTTTATGTACAGATATATTAGACGATTTATTTGAAGAGAATATACATTTAGTTATTTTGATTATTTTTTTAATTTTTAATGTTGATAATGATTGCTATGAATAAACCTATAAAGTAACAAATTATAGTTTCATTTCATACTATTTATTAATCTAAAAAAGAAGGGATGAATAGTATGAAAAAGCATCATGGTTGTAATCAAATATTAGATTATTTTAATAACAAAACTCTTATAGTTTTAGTAATAGTAGCAGTAATACTTTTTATGGGAGAAGAGTTATTAGAATGGATATTATGCGATGAAAAAATTTTAATATGGATAGTTTTATTAATGTTACTTTTAACAAATTTTGAATTTGATTGTTGTTAGGAAGGTTTTATAACCTTCCTTTTTTTATAAAAAGTAATAACATTTTTTTATAAAATACATACAATGAAATTAATAAGGAAGAGCCTTATTATATTTAACATTAGGAGGGTTTTATGGAAAATAAAATAACTAGTTTTTTTAGAAAATGTGATATGTTTGAAGGTGGGTCTTGGTGGATAATAGTATTATTTTTATTATTCTTAGTATTCCAAGATAGTTGTAATGAAATAGAGATATGTGATTGGATACCATTTTTAATATTACTTTTAATAATTTGTTCATATGAAAATTATGATTGTAGATAAAAGATAGTGTAACCAAAATTAATATAAATCCATATTATAAAGTATGTTAAAAATATATTAATAAGGGGGCTTTTAATATGTTAGACAGACTTTTTTGTGAAGAAACAACAGGAGCTTGGTGGATAATAGTACTATTCTTTTTATTTTTAGTATTTGGAGAAACTTGGTCAGAAATAGATATAGTATCTTGGATACCATTTTTAATATTACTTTTAATAGCTTGTTCTTGTGGATTACTTGATTAAATTTTAGGGAGGTTTTTGTATGTTAGATAGAATTTTTGGGAAAAACGGATGTATGGGAGGAGGAAATTGGTGGATAGCAGTACTATTCTTTTTATTTTTAGCATTCCAAGATTGTTGGAAAGAAATAGACATAGCTGACTGGATACCATTTTTAATATTACTTTTAATAGCTTGTTCTTGCTCAGGGTTATTAGAAGACGAAAGATGTTAATTTTAAAATAGTACTGATTTTCAGTACTATTTTTTTACAATCTAAAAAAAGGGATTAATATACATAAATATGTGATAGAATAAATAGTAATATTTAAATTTGGAGGAAACTTATGAAAAGAACTGTGACGATAAAAGATGTAGCAAAACAAGCAGGTGTTTCTATTTCTACTGTATCTAGAGTTATAAATAATTCAAAACCTGTTACAGATGAAGTTAAACAAAGAGTATTAGAAGTTATAAGACGTACAGGATACATACCAAATCCTCTTGCAAGAAGTTTGGTAACTAAAAAAAGTCAACTAATCGGAGTTATAGTACCTGAAGTTTCTGATTCTTTCGTTAATGAAATGTTAGATGGAATAGAAGAAGTAGCTAAAATGTATGATTATGAAATTCTACTTGCAAATACTTATTCAGATAAAGAACAAGAAATGAAATCTTTAAATTTGTTAAGAGCTAAACAAATAGAAGGTATTGTTATGATAAGTAATAAAATCGATAATGATCATATAGAATATATAAATAGTTTATCTATACCTGCAACTTATATAAGTAAGACGGCTAGGGAATATGATATAAATAGTGTAGATATTTCTAATAAAAATGTTACTTACGATATGACTAAGTATCTTATAGATAAAGGTCATAAAGAAATTGCATTTATAATGACTAGTAAAGATAAAACTATTTTAGAAAGAGAAAGACTATCAGGATATGAAAAAGCTATTATAGAAAATAATCTAAAATTAGATGAAAAATTAATAAGATATGCAGGCATAGAATACGAAGATGGTTATGAGAGTATGATGGAATTATTAGATGAAAATATAGTTCCTCAAGCAGTTTTTGTAACAGGAGATGAGGCGGCAATAGGAGCTATAAATGCATTAAATGATAGAGGATATAGTGTACCAGATGATGTTTCTGTGGCAGGATTCAGTGATGTAAAGATAGCTAGAATTTATAGACCAAAACTTACTACCGTTCATCAACCATTATATGATATTGGTGCAGTAGCTATAAGAATGGTAATAAAACTTATAAATAACGAATCGTTAGATGAAAAGAAGGTTGAATTACCATATAGAATAATTGAAAGAGAAAGTGTAAAAAGTAGGAACTAATCTATATAGATAGTTCCCTTTTTATTATCTAGAAGTTTTTCTAATTCTTTTTTTAACTTTTTTCGTAGGTTTTGAATTTTCATTTATTTTTTCCATTATACTATCTAATTTCTTTTTCTGTTCGTCATTTAAGAAGTTTCTTATTTTTGATACAACTTCTTCTTTACCTTCTAGATTTTTACCCACTTTGATTAGTTCTTCAATAAGTTCGTTTTCTGATTTTGATTTATAATTATTTGCAAGAGTCTCTATTTTATTTTTATCTATATTTTTATCCTTTGCCATTTTTTCTAAAGTTTCAGTATTAACTTTTTTCATAAAATACCTCCTGTTATACAAATGAAATTAAATTCATATTATATATAAATTAATTTCTTTAGATAAATATATGCATTTAATTTTAAAAAAGTAACATTATTATAAAATAAAACATAATATATAATGATAATATTTTAAGGGGTGGCTAACATTGAATAACTTACTTTTAATAATCGGTCTTATTGCACTTGGTAACGGAAAAATATCTTTAGATAATTTTAAACCGAAAAAAAGTTCTAAATTATCACTCAGCAACTCAGGTATGAAAATTCTTGAGTTAAGCGATGAAGATATTGAAAGAAGTATGGAAGTAATAACAAGAAGTAAGAAATATATGTGTAAAGAAGATAGGAAAATTTTAACTAAAATAGAGAGTGTTTTAGATTTAGCAAAGGGAATAAAAAAATTAAGTACAATAGAAGTTGAAGAAGATTCATCATTTTTTAGAGATATGGACGAAGAAGATAAAAAAAATATGATGATAAAGGAAATATTAGAAGTTTTTCCAAGAAAAAAGAGAAAATCGTTAGAAAAAGCTATTGATATGAAAAGCAAAATAGATTTATTTTCAGATTTATTTTTGCCAGATGATTTTTTAGAAGAAGGATTTAGTTTTTCATCACTTATAGATTTTAGTAATTTAGGAAGTATGGGTAATTTGAGTATACTTGGAGATTTATTAAATAGCGATGATACTCAAGATGATGATAAATATACATATGAATAGAAATATATAGAAAATGATAGTAAAATTAACTAATTTGTATTATAAAATTGCTTTTATTTTTTAATTTTTTGGTATATAATAAGTATATGAAAATCCTGAGGCATTCGAGGGATTAGTTTAAATTCAACCGACAAATTTTAATCGGGAGGCTAAGTTTATTAGACTATGTAATGCCTAAAAAATAGGAATACAGAAAATAATAACAAGCCACCCACCTGGGAGTATCTCGGGTATGAATTTATGCTAGTCTACGGTGCTTTGGGACAAAAAAGTCTTCCGATTGGAAGACTTTTTAGTACCCTAATATATCTAAATTTTTGTAAACAGAAAATACGTTAGTACAATTATAAGATTTATCATCTTCATAATTTGATAAGAAGTAACTCTTACAAAAATCATTTTCAAGTGAATACGTATCTAGAGAAATTTCACTCCAAGTATCGCAATTATCCATAGATTTAGAATTATAAATTCTATTGTTATCACAAAACATAATATATAAAGTTTTGTTGTATTCTAATAGTGAAGGATACATATAAAGTGAAGAATCTGTAATAGATTTTGATTTTATTATTTTATCTTTGAATTTTAAATATCTTACACGATAACCAACATCATCTTTTTCTAAAAAAGTTATATTAAAAAAGTCATTTTTCATAACTGATAGGTATAGTTTGTTTTTATTTGAATTAGTTATTTGATATGGTTTAGACCATTTAAGAGTTTTTTTATTAAATCTTGAATAAAACACTTCTTCAAAACCGTCTACTATATTTAGATAAAAAGCTATTGGAGTATTTTTCTCAAAAATTATTGTAAATTTATCTATTATAAAGTTATTTATAAAATCTATATTATTTTCTGTCCAAAATCCGTCTTTTTGATAGTGATGAAAAAATGCTAAAGTATCATCAGAATTTAAACTATATACATAATAAAAAATATGCACTTCATCATCTATTTTTTCTATATAAGGGAAAATAGTTTTAAATTGATTTGAGTCATAATTTATAACAACTTGATTAGTTATATCATCATTTTTATCTATCTTAATCATTTTTAGTGAATTATCATCATACAGTCCTATTATTTCATCGTTTTTAGTTAATGAAAAATGTAAAGTAGACAAATCTATATTTTTAGATAGAGTTTTTGATTTTATCAAGTTATTATTTTCATCATAAAAGTTAAAAAATATTTTTTCATCTTCATATATGTTCACTATACTTTTATTTGATCTTCTAATTATTGATGAATACTTGTTAACAAAAGCCATAAATACTGTCTCCTTATGAAAATATATAATAGTATATTTATTTATGTATATTTTTATAACTACTTAAGTAACAAAAATATGGTAAATGCATAATATTAATTAAGAGAAATCTTAAAAATCATTTAAGGGGAGGACATTCAATGCAAGATTTAAGAAGAAGTAGAAGAAGAGTTGTTTCAAAATGTAACAACGACAGATTTGATGAGTTAGAAGAAATGTTAGAAGATACTATAGAGGAAGAATTAGAAAGATGCCATAAGCATCATAAACATCATCACGATTGTGGATGTGAGAAAGATGATTGTGAAGTAGAATATGATTGTGAAGTAGAATATGATTGTGAAATAACTTGCAAACCAAGTAAACCAAGCTGTAAGCCAGATTGTGAACCTTGCGAGTCTTGTGAGCCAGAATATGACCAATGTATGGACAATAAATGTGAAAAAGGTTGCTGTAATGGATTAAGACCAAAGAAATTTTCAATTTCAGATAGTATACCTTATGCAATAGAAGTTAATAGAATATATGATACTATGAAGTTCCAAACTTTTACTGATGGAACAGCATATGGTGCAAAAGATTTATATTTTAAATATGATGTAGTAGAGGTTGATGGGGATATACCTCAAGGATACACTGTTAATATAGATATACAAAAAGTGTGTTTAAATTATTCAAAAATAGTTATAAAACAGGGAACAGTTACTTTAGAAAATAGAGCTATAAGTCCTATAAAACAAGATGTAGCTGATTATGAAAATCCTTGTCCAGACTTTGAAAATACAATGGATAGTGATTTAATTCAAAATGTATTTGAATACAATGTATCAGGAGATAAAAATAGAGAATGTTGTTCTAGAGGAAAAGGGGAAAAGGTATCTTACAAAGAAAAAGGATTAAAAGTTAGAGTTAGAGATTTAGTTTTAGAACTATACGGTAAGTGTGGTTGTACAAACGTTAAGATATTAGCTACTCCAGCTAAGAAAGATACTAATGGAGACCTTGTAGAAGTTCCTTTTGTAGAATTTAATTATAGTACTTTAACAGCTCCTTGTTGTTTACCAGCAGATGGGAAATCATTTGTTTTAAGAAGAGAATTCCAAACAGAATTAAAAGTTGACTGTATAGGTAAGTGTTTATTAAAATCAGATGCAGCTTCATTACGTGCTGACGGAGAATATGAATGTTGTATACCAAATGGTATAGATTTAATACTTTGCTTAGAAGAAGTTGTAAGCATACTTGTAAATCAACAAATAGTTGTACTTGGTGCACCAGAGCCAGTAAGACCTAGAATAGTTGATACTTTCACAAAAGTTTGTGATTTTAATGATGGGTGTGGAATATAAGAAGGCATAAGCCTTCTTATATTTTATATATTAATTTATTGGAATATCTTTTTATATTATATTTTATATTTTGGTTTGTGTTTTTTATTGGTGTCCAAGATTTTAATGGATAATTAAATATGAGTTTATTTTGAAAAGTATTATTAATATTTTTATAAGTGTATTCAAATATAATATTATCGTATTTATCTATATCGATTTTATATATTGAGTTAGTTTTTATTATATTTTTGAATGAATATTTTTTTACATTGTTATATTTATTTTTTTCTAAGTTAATATGAGTTACTTTATATGAGTTATCCAAGATATGATATTTCTCTGTTATGAATAAATTAAACTGATTTTTTATGTTATAACATTTTATATTTTCTATATTTTTTGTTAAATTAAATAATTTACATAGCGTTCTTCTTTTCCATTTGGAGTTTATATTTGATATATATATTAGTTTACCAAAATTATCTATACAAAAAATATTTATGTTGTCATTTTCATCTACATTTACAGTATATGTGTATGCATTTTTGATTAGTAATCTTTTGTTTTGGTTTAGTTTTTTTATATATAGTGAATTTTTATAGGTATATATAAAAAATGGTTTCATAAAAAATCTCCTAATATTCATATTTTTTTATAGAATTATATACAAAAAACATATATATAAACGACGTAACCATAGATACGATACTTAATGAGTATATGTATCCATATATATTTATATTGGGTATAGGAACTAAAGTATAAATGCATATTATTTGAATAATTACAGATATTATTGATATTATTCCACATAATACTTCTTTTCCGATAGAATGAAGTATACTAGATAATGTTTGATTTAAAGATATAAATATAGGAACTAAAAACATAGCCTTCAAATATCTAGATGCCACTATGTTATCGAATACCATAAGGCATATTTCTCTAGAAAAAAAGTAAAACATAATAGAAGATAAAACTCCTACAAAAAGAGTTAGAATTATTGAGTAATTTATTTTTGTTTTAAGCCTAGAATATTTCTTAAGTTCTATTTCTTGAGAAATACTGGGTATTAGGTTTACTACTAATGCAGATCCAACTGTAAATGGTAAATATACAAGGGGCATAACCATACCGCTTATTATCCCATACATACTTATAGATTGTTGATAGTTTATTCCAGATAATACAAGGCAAGAAGGTACTATAAGTGAACTAATAGAGTGTAAAAGTATATTAGATATACGTGAACAAGTAAGAGGTATAGATATTTTTATTGTTTCAAATGATGAATCTAAAAAATCCTTTATATTTATAGAATATTTATTATATATATTTGAATTTTTATATAGACTAAAAACTAAATATAAAATATTTATGATTTCACCGAATGATATTCCTAAAAGAGCTATATAGCATTTTAAGTTATCTTCTTTAATAAATGATACTAAAAATATAAAAAATGCTATCCTTGAGATTTGTTCTAAAACTTGGCTTATAGCGGGTATAGTTATTTTTTTTACTCCATAAAAGTATGCTCTTAGTATATTTGATAATGTTGAAACTATTACTGCAGGGCAAATAGCTATTATAAATAGTTTTAGATTTTTATCGTGCAAAAATTCTAAGGATAATTTTTCTGAGTTAATATATAATAAAAATGAAATAAAAAATGATATTAAAAGTGATGAATATAGAGCTGATATAAATATTAAATTAATATTTTTTTTATCATTTATACTATTTTTTTTAGCAATTAAAGAACTTAAAGTAACTGGTATACTGGTAGTTGTAAGTGATAAACATATCATAAGTAAATTAAATACTATATGATATATTCCAAGTCCATATTCTCCAATGGTTTTTGATAAGATGATTTTATATAAAAAACCAAGAATTCTTACTATTAGGTTTGAAAAAAATAATATTATAGTGGATAATAATAAGTAGGGTATTCTCAATAAAAACGCCTCCTTACTTTATAAATATGTATTTTAGTATAAAAAAATAATATTTAATTTATTTTACATATAAAAAGTTACCATTTTTTTATTTTTTTGTTATGATATTATATATTAAACATTAAGGAGGAAATCTATGTTTGATCAGAAAAAGCTTGATAGAATAAATGAATTAGCAAAAAAAAATAAAGAAGGAAAGCTAACTGATAAAGAGTTAAAAGAAAGAGAAATACTAAGAAAAGAATATCTAGAACATTTTAGAGGACATTTCAGATCTAGACTTGAAAGTATAAAAGTAGTAACTCCAGAAGAATACGAAAAAGAAATGAAAAAATAGGAGGTATATTTTATGTTAAAGCGTGAAGTTAAAAATGCTTGGGAGTTTGAAAAAAATAATTTAGAAGAGGTTATGAATTATTCTGATGAATATATGAAGTTTTTAGATAATGGTAAAACTGAAAGAACTTCTTGTAGAGAAATAGTAAGATTAGCAAAAGAAAAAGGTTACATATCTATTGAAGAAGCTATAGAAAAAGGTAGTATAAAGCCTAATGATAAGATATATGCAGTTAATAAAGATAAATCGGTAGCACTTTTTGTAATAGGTCAAAATGAACTTCAAAAAGGAATGAAAATAGTAGGTGGACATATAGATGTTCCTAGAATAGATTTAAAACCTAATCCACTTTATGAAGAAGCTAATTTAGGATTTTTTAAAACTCATTATTATGGAGGAATTAAAAAATATCAATGGGCTACTATACCTTTAGCAATACACGGACTTGTAATATTAAATGATGGAACTAAAGTTGATATTTGTATAGGAGAAGATGAAAATGAACCTGTATTTTGTGTAACTGATTTACTTCCTCATTTATCTAAAGACCAAAATCAAAAATCTTTGGCAGAAGGTATAGAAGGAGAGAAGTTAAATCTACTTATAGGAAATATGCCTCTTTATGGTGAGGAAAAAGAAAGCATAGAAAAAAATATTTTAAAGATATTAAATGAAAAATACAATATGGTAGAAGAAGATTTCTTAAGTGCAGAAATAGAAATAGTTCCTTCTGGAAAAGCTAGACACTTAGGTTTAGATAAATCTATGATATTATCATATGGTCACGATGATAGAGTTTGTTCTTATGCAGGAGTTAAAGCTATATTAGATACAGAAAATCCATTATATACTTGTGTTGCACTTTGTGTTGATAAAGAAGAAGTAGGTTCAAATGGTAATACAGGAATGCATTCAAGATTTTTTGAAAATACTGTTTGTGAGCTTATATCTTTAGAAGGAGATTACTCAGACTTAAAGCTTAGACGTTCTATGGCAAATACTAAAGTTTTATCTGCAGATGTTTCAGCAGGATATGACCCTAATTATCCAGAAGCTTATGAAAAGAGAAATTCAGCTTATATGGGACATGGATTAGTTTTAAGTAAGTACACTGGTTCTAGAGGAAAGAGTGGTTGCAATGATGCTAATGCAGAATTTATGGCAGAAGTAAGAAGAATATTTAATCAGGCAGATGTAATTTGGCAAACTGCAGAACTTGGTAAAGTTGACCAAGGTGGAGGTGGTACAATAGCTTATATTTTAGCTAATTGTGGTGCTGAGGTTATAGATTGTGGTGTTGGAGTTTTAAGTATGCATTCTCCATATGAAGTAGTTTCAAAAGTTGATATATATGAGATGTATAAAGGATATAAAGCATTTTTTAATATAAATTTATAATAAAAAAGGAAGTTTGAAAATCAAACTTCCTTTTAATATTGGTGCCGAATGTGGGACTTGAACCCACACGGTATTTCTACCAACGGATTTTGAGTCCGTCGCGTCTGCCATTCCACCAATTCGGCATATTAATAACATTATATCATCATATTTTTAATTTTGCAATTAAAATTTTTCTAATTATATTAAATTTATGTTATTATTAGATAGTATTAATATAAAATAGGAGTGATTTATTTGGATAAAAAATTGATAATAATAGATGGAAATTCTATAATAAATAGAGCGTTTTATGCATTACCACAGATGAACAATAAAGATGGTTTAAACACAAATGGTATATATGGTTTTACTACTATGTTGTTTAAGTTAATAGATATGTATAATCCAACACATATAAGTGTTGCATTCGATAAAAAATCACCTACTTTTAGACATCTAGAGTATACTGCTTATAAAGCAGGTAGAAAAAAGATGCCTGATGAACTTAGGGAACAATTTGAGCCATTAAAAAAATTACTAGATGCTTTTAATATAAATAGATTAGAGATTGACGGATACGAAGCAGATGATATAATAGGGACTATTTCTAAAATTGCAGAAGATGAAGGATTTGAAGTTTATATAGTGACAGGAGATAAAGATGCTATACAACTTGCATCTAAAAATATTACTACACTTATAACTAAAAAGGGTGTAGCAGATATGGAAGAATATGATTTTGATAAAGTTGTAGAAAAATACGAGATGACTCCTGCACAATTTATAGATTTAAAAGGTCTTATGGGTGATAAGTCTGATAATATACCTGGGGTTGCTGGTATTGGAGAAAAAACTGGTATAAAACTTATAAAAGAATATCAAAGCATAGAAAATATTTTAGAAAACATTGATAATCTAAAGGGCAGTATAAAGACTAAAATAGAAAAGAATAAAGAAAGTGCTATTATGAGCAAAAAATTAGCTACTATAATAAGAAATGTTCCGATAGATTTTAATATGTGTGATTTAGAATATGGTAGTTATGATGAAGAAAAGTTATTAAAAGAATTTGAAAAATTAGGGTTTATGAGTTTAGTATCTAAGATAATAAAGGAAGATATTAAATCTAGTTTAGAAATAATAAAATTAGAAAATTATGAAGAATTTAAAGAAGATATTTATAAATGTAAAAAAATAATATTAAAGACTATAAAAAAAGAAGGCAATATTTTAGAAAAAAATATAATATATGTTTTTTTTAGTATAGATGGAGAAAATATTTATTATATAAATGAAGATGAATTATACTTAATAAAGGATATATTAGAAGATAATAACATAGAAAAAATAGGATATAATTTAAAAGAAGATTATTTAGCTTTTAGACCTTATGGTATAAAACTTGAAAATATGAAATTTGATATAGTTATTTCTGAGTACCTTATAGATTCAAATACTACAACTTCTTATGAATGTAGTGATATAGCTATGAAGTATTTGTTTAGAAAGATTTTATCAAAAGAAGAGCTTTTAGGAAAAGGTGCTAAAGCAAAAAACTATCAATATTTAGAGTTTGAAGTTTTATCAAATTATGTAGCAAATATAATAAATGTTATAAAAGACGTTTATCCTAAAATGGAAGAATTATTAAATTCTATGGAAATGACAAGTTTGTTTTATGACATAGAGATGCCTTTAGTTGAAGTTTTAGGAGAAATGGAATTTATAGGGATAAAGGTTGATAAAGAAAAATTAAATGAATTAGGAGACGAATTCAAAGATATTATCAAAAATCTAGAAAAAGATATTTACGAGATATCAGGTGAAAAATTTAATATAAATTCTCCAAAGCAACTAGGTGTTATACTTTTCGAAAAGTTAGGACTTCCTGTTATAAAAAAGACTAAAACAGGTTATTCAACTAATATAGATGTTTTAGAAAAATTAAAAAATGAAAGTCCTATAATAGATAAAATAATAGAATATAGACAATTTACTAAGTTAAATTCAACTTACGTAGAGGGACTTCTTTCTATAATAAATCCAATAGATAATAGGATTCATTCTTCTTTTAATCAGACTATAACTACAACGGGAAGAATTTCATCTACTGAACCAAATCTTCAAAATATACCTGTTAGACTTGAGATAGGAAGGAATATAAGAAAAGTATTCATATCACAAGATAATTATTTATTAGTAGATGCAGATTATTCTCAAATAGAATTAAGAGTTCTTGCACATATGAGCGAAGATGAGACTATGATAGAGGCGTTTGAAAATAATGAAGATATACATACTAAAACTGCATCTCAAGTATTTTCAATAGATATGAATGATGTTACTCAAAAACAAAGAAGTGAAGCTAAAGCAGTTAATTTTGGGATTATATATGGAAAGAGTGATTTTGGATTATCTGATGATTTAAATATTTCTATAAAAAAAGCTAAAGAATATATAGATTCTTATTTTGAAAAATACAATAAAATAAAAGTTTTTATGGATAATACTATAGAAAATGCAACTGATTTAGGATATGTAACTACTATTTTTAATAGAAGAAGATATATAAAAGAATTAAAATCTCCTAATTTTATGTTAAGAAATGCAGGTAAAAGGGCGGCTATGAATGCACCTATTCAGGGAAGTTCTGCGGATATAATAAAGATTGCTATGGTAAATGTTTTTAGAAGGCTTAAAAAAGAAAACCTAAAATCTAGATTGATACTTCAAGTTCACGATGAAATAATAGTTGAAACTAGTTTAGATGAAGTTGATTTAGTCAAAGAAATAGTAAGAAATGAAATGGAAAATGCCACTACTATGAAAGTTAATTTAGATGTTGATTTGAATGTAGGTAAATCTTGGTATGAAACTAAGTAGGTGATATTATGATTGTAGTAGGATTAACTGGTAATATAGGGTGTGGAAAAAGTACTGTATCTAATATTTTGAAAAAATTAGGGGTATCTATAATAGATGCAGACATAGTATCAAGAGAAATTTTACTTGATACTAAAGTTTTAAATTTAATATTTGATACTTTTGGGAATTCTATAAAAAATACTGATAACACTTTAAATAGAAAAAAATTAGGAGATATAGTATTTAATGATGAAAAAGAACTTATCAAACTAAATAATATTACTCACCCCAAAATAAAAGAAAATATATTAAATCAAATAAAAAATATAAAAAATGATATAGTAGTAATAGATGCAGCACTTCTTATAGAAGCTAATTATTTGGATATAGTGGACAAAATAATTCTTGTAGTTTGTGACGAAAGCTTACAAATAAAAAGAATACTAGAAAGAGATTTTTTTACTAAAGAAGAAGTTATAAAAAGAATTAATTCTCAAATGCCTCAAGATAAAAAAAGAGAGTTTGCAAATTACATAATAGATAATTCTTTTAGTTTGTATAAATTAGAGGATGAGGTTAAAAAGATTTTAGTAGATATAAGGGGAGATATTAAGAGTGAAAACTAAAATTTCTGTTGTTTTATTAATATTTTTAGTTTTATTTTCTTTTGTTTGTATTGAGAAAAAGATATTTTATGAAAATCTATATCCTAGAAAATATAGTGAATACGTAAGCAAATATTCAAAAGAGTTTAATATCGATGAAAATTTAGTTTATAGTGTAATTAAAGCAGAAAGTAAATTTATAGAAGATGCAGTATCTCATAAAGGCGCAAAAGGTCTTATGCAAATTAGTGATATAACTAGAGATTGGGCAATAGAAGAATTGAATCTAGGAGAAATAGATATTTTTAATCCGGAAACTAATATAAAAATTGGATGTTGGTATCTTAATAAGTTATTCAAGGAATTTGGAGATTTAAATTTAGTTATAGCTGCATATAATGGTGGTTCTGGAAATGTAAGAAAATGGTTAGGGGATAAAGCTTATAGTGAAGACGGTAAAAGTTTAGATATTATACCTTTTGAAGAAACTTCAAATTATTTAAAGAAAGTAACTAAAAATTATGAAAACTATAACGAGATATATAAAAGAGAGGAAAAAGACTAAATGAAAGCCATAAAATTTTTAACTTTATTAATGATATGTATTCCTTTAGTAGGTTGTGAAGAAAAGCAGGAAGTAATAAAAAAGGAGGAAACAAAAGAAACATCAAATATCATAAATATTGAAGATATAAATCTTACTATGGTAAAGCCTAAAACTATAAACCCAATAAATAATATGGATAAAACCGTTGGTTATGTTTTAAGTCTTATTTATGATGGTCTTTTTAGCATAGATGAAAATTATAATCTAGTTCCACAGTTAGTAAATGAATATAGTATAAGTCAAGATGGTAAAAGTATAAATTTAAGTTTAA
>JAGHEK010000117.1 GCA_017889265.1 Romboutsia sp.
ATCCAAGTTATCTTAAATATTATTTTATGGTAAATAAACCTAACAGATTAATTGTAGATGAATCTTATCCAAGTATAAGATTAAGTGATATATCTAATATGGATATATACCTACCTAACTTAGATACCCAACAAAAAATAGCAGAAGTTTTAGATAAAGCTCAAGAATTAATAGACAAAAGAAAAGAGCAAATTGAGTTACTAGATGAATTGGTTAAGTCAATATTTATAGAGATGTTTGGTGATCCATTCATAGATGAAAATAACTTTGGAATGAATAAACTAGGAGAAGTTACAATAGTTAATCCTAAGAAAGCAGAAGTAAAAGAATTAGATGATAAATTAAATGTAAGTTTTGTACCTATGGAAAAAGTAGGTGAAAAAGGTGAATTTAACTCGGAAATATCAAAAACAATTAAAGAATTGTATAGTGGATTTACTTACTTTAGAGATAATGATGTGCTTTTTGCAAAGATAACTCCTTGTATGGAAAATGGTAAAGGGGCGATAGCAACTAATTTAATAAATGGTATAGGATTTGGTTCAACAGAATTTCATGTTATAAGACCTATTATTAAAAAGAGTAATCCATATTGGATTTACCACTTATCAACACTAATTGAGTTTAGAAGATTAGCTGAAAGAAAGATGACAGGAAGTGCAGGACAAAAAAGAGTACCGACTGATTTTATAAATAATTTAAAAGTTGTAGTACCGCCTATTGAACTTCAAAATCAATTTGCAGATTTTGTTAAACAAGTAGATAAAATAAAACTAAAAATGCAAAACAGTTTAAAAGAATTAGAAGATAACTTTAACTCTTTAATGCAAAAAGCATTCAAAGGAGAACTATTTTAAATATGGAAAAAACAATGAAAACTAATTTACATAGATGGGATATAGCACATAAGGGTCATTGTAAATGGTATTACGTAGACCATGAAAAAGAAACAGTACATATATTTAACCAAAAACATGATTTAAACATGGAAACTGAATTAGAATATATCTTTGGATACCACAAAAACCATAAATGCTTGGTATATTACTTAAATGATAAACATTACAATATAATTGTATATGAAAGTAATGAAAATAATCTATATGATGAGGTTTTAGTTAATCCAAGTTATTATATAGATAAAGGAAACAATATCCATTTAGAAAAATAATGAAATATAGAAATAGATAACTTTAAGTCTTTAATGAAAAAAGCATCTAAAGTTACCTATTTTTATATATAAGAGGATAATAGACAATGAATAAAGAAAATACAAAACCTAATGAAATAAATATGTTAGCTGCATGGATAGAATTTTTAAGAGACCCTGAAAGCGAAATAGTAGAAAAGTTAGTACAAGTAATACCGGAGATAAAAGAAGCTAAAGGATTACTTATAGAGATAAGTAATGATGAAACTAATAGAAAAATTTATGATGAAAGAGTAAAAGAATTAAATAGTAAAAATGAGAAATAAAAAAATTCACACTTGTTTATTAAATATATTTATATAATAGGAGGTGAAAATATGAAAAAGCATGATTATGATGCAGCATGGAAAACTATACTAGAAGCTTTTGAAGAAGAGATAGTAGAGCTTTTATTTCCTGAGATATATGACAAAATAAACTGGGAGATAAAAAGTGAAGCTTTAGATAATGAGCTTTTAGAAATTCAAAAGGATATTTTTAGTAAAGAAGAAGCTGAAAAGATTGTATCTGATAAAATTATAAAAGTAACTATGAAGGACAATGAAAGTAAAATATTATTTATTCATGTAGAAGTTCAGAGTTATAGTAGTAATGAAAATGTATTTGCAGAAAGAATGTTTAGATACTTTTATAGAATATGGGATAAGTTTAGATACAAATACAAAGATAAATCAGATATAATAGGTTCGGCTATATATACATACAAAGGTTCATCCGGTAAAGATAAAAAATATACATATAGACTTAATGGATTAGAAGATGATATTTTAACATATAACTTTAGAACAGTGGACATTGAAAACTTAGATTTAATCTCTATAAATGATAATAATCCATTAAAATTAGTGTTTAAAATTGCAAAACGACTATTAGAAATAGGTGCAGATGATAATGAAATATTCTTGGCTAAAGTAGAATTATTTAATGAATTAGTTAAATACGATAAAGTAAAAACTATGGATCAAAGAAAAGCACTGACATACTTTTTAGAGTATTTATTTTTGATACAAGACAATAGTTTAGCAAATAAGTTTAAAGAAATTAAGGAAAATACAGGAGGTGCTGTTAATATGGGTATTGATGAAATAAGAGAAAAGTATTTAGAGGAAAAAGGAAGAGAAGAAGGAAAAGAAATAGGTAGAGAAGAAGGAAGAGAAAAAGGAGTAAAAGAAGGCGAAAAAAAGAAAGCTATAGAAATAGCAAAATCTTTACTAGATGTTTTAGATATAGAAACTATAGCGTTAAAAACAGGATTATCAGTAGATGAAATAAATAAGTTAAAATAGATTTATTAAGAAAAGCTATTGATATTAATCAATGGCTTTTCTATTAAAAGAAGAACGGGGGAAGGATTTTGAGCAAATTTGAGTTTTTACTAAATAAGAAAAACTTTAATAGCTTTAGCAATGCTTGTTTAGAAGCAGAAAAAAGTATATTAGTAAGTCCCTCAACTTGTGCAACTATTACAAGGAGGGCTTTAGAATTAGCTGTTAAATGGCTATATGCAAATGATAGTGATTTAAAAATACCTTATCAAGAAAATATTAGCTCACTAATTCATAACAATAGCTTTGTAGATCTTATAGATTATGATATGTTGCCTATGCTTAAATATATAGTAAAGCTAGGTAATATATCAGTTCATACTAATCAAATGATAGATAGAGAGGAAGCAATACTTGCTCTTCATAATTTACATCAATTTGTTAGTTGGATAGATTATTGTTATAGTGATGAATACACAGCAACTGATTTTGACGAAAGTTTATTACTTCAAGGCGAAGAAAAAAGAACAAGACCAGAGGAGCTTAAAGACCTTTATGAAAGATTAAGCTCTAAAGATAGAAAACTTGAAGAAATAATAAAAGAAAATGAAAAGTTAAGAAAAAAATTAACTGAAAAGAGAAAATTAAATACTGAAAACTACCATTTTAAAGTTGATGAAATAAATGAGTTTGAAACGAGAAAAAGATATATTGATTTAGAATTAAAACTTGCAGGGTGGGAATTTAATAAGGACATTCGTGAAGAAGTTGAAGTTGAAGGAATGCCAAATGCTAGTGGTATTGGATATGTTGATTATGTTTTATATGGTGATAACGGAAAACCTCTTGCAGTAGTTGAGGCAAAAAGAGTAAATAGAGATCCAAAGGTAGGCTCAACTCAAGCTAAGCTTTATGCTGACTGTTTAGAGAAAAAATATAATCAAAGACCAATAATTTTTTACACTAATGGTTTTGAAACTTTTATATGTGATGATTACTGTGAAAGAAGAGTATATGGTTTTTACAAAAAAAGTGAACTTCAATTAATGATAGACAGAAGAATAACTAGAAAAAGTTTAAAAAATATAAAAATAAATGATGATATATCTAATAGATATTACCAGAAGGAAGCTATAACTTCAGTATGTGAAGCTTTTGAAAATAAGCAAAGAAAGGCTCTTTTAGTTTGTGCAACAGGTACGGGCAAAACAAGAACGGCTATTTCCATAGTTGATGTTTTATCAAGACATAACTGGGTTAAAAATATTTTATTCTTGGCAGATAGAAAGGCACTTGTTAAACAAGCAAAAAATAATTTTTCTAAGTTACTTCCTAATTTAGCATTATGTAATTTATTGGATAATAAAGATAATCCAGAAGATGCTAGAATGATATTTTCTACATATCCAACTATGATGAATGCTATTGATGATACAAAATCTAAAGATGGAAATAAGTTATTTACACCAGGTTATTTTGATTTAATAATTATAGATGAATCACATAGAAGTATTTATAAAAAATATAAGTCAATATTTGATTATTTTGATTCGTATTTAATAGGTCTTACTGCTACTCCAAAGGATGAGATAGACAAAAATACTTATTCTATATTTGATATGGAAAATGGAGTACCAACATATGCTTATGATTATGATAAGGCAGTAGAAGATGGATACTTAGTTGACTATACTAGTATTGAAGTTAAGACTAAGATTATGGAAGATGGTATTAAATATGATGAACTTAGTGAAGAGGAGAAGCTAGAGTTTGAAGAAACGTTTAGTGATGATGAAAATATAGATGATGAAATAGCAAATACAGCTATCAATGAATGGTTATTCAATGCTAATACAATAGACTTAGTTCTAAATAAGCTAATGGATGAAGGTCTAAAAGTTGAAGGTCAAGAAAAAATAGGTAAGACTATAATATTTGCTAAAAATACCAGACATGCAAAGGCTATAGTTGAAAGATTTAATAAATTGTATCCACAATATGGAGGAGATTTTGCAAAGGCAGTTGATTATAGTATAGAATACGTAGATTCTATACTTGATGATTTTAAAGACAAGAATAAAATGCCTCAGATAGCTGTTTCAGTAGATATGCTTGATACTGGCATAGATATACCTGAAATTTTAAATTTAGTGTTCTTTAAAAAAGTAAGAAGTAAAACTAAGTTTTGGCAAATGATTGGTAGAGGAACTAGATTATGTCCAGATTTATTTGGAGTAGGAATAGATAAGGAAAAGTTTTTAATATTTGATTTTGGTAATAATATTGAATTCTTTAAATTCAATCCAAAAGGATATGAAGGTGGAAAAGTTGAAACTCTTACAGAAAAATTATTTAATATAAAGGTAAGTATTGTAAAAGAACTTCAAGACCTTAGATATAGTGAAGAGAATTATAAAAAACTTAGAAAAGATTTATTATATGAATTGATAAATTCTGTGAAATCTTTAAATGAGGATAGTTATTTAGTTAGAATGCATTTAAAATATGTTGAAACTTATAAAAATGAAAGTGCATGGAATACTCTAGGAGCAGTATCTCAAGATGAAATAAAAAATCATATAGCACCACTTATGATTTCATATGGTGATGATGAGTTAACTAAAAGGTTTGATATTGTAATGTATACTATAGCTTTAGCATATTTACAAAATAACAATGCAATTAAAGGAATAAAAAATGTAATATCAACGGCAGAAAAGCTTTCAAAAATTGGAACAATACCAGAAATTATAGCTCAAAAGTATATGATAGAAAAAGCTATGAGTGAAGAGTTTTGGGAAAGTGCTGATATATTTGAGTTAGATAAAGTACGTATAGCACTTAGAGAACTTATTAAATATATTGAAAAATCTAGTCAAAAGATATATTATACAAAATTTGAAGATCTTATTGTAGCAGAGGAAACTAACAATTCAATATATAATGCTAATGATTTAAAAGATTATAAAAAGAAAGTAGAACACTATTTAAATAATCATAAAAATGAGTTGGTTATATATAAATTAAGAACTAATCAAAAAATAACTAATCAAGATTTACAAAGTTTAGAAAAAATACTTTTTAAAGAATTAGGAAATTATTCTGATTATGAAAAAGAATTTGGTGATACTCCTGTTACACAACTTATTAGAAAAATAGTAGGATTAGATAGAAAAGCTGCTAATGAAGCATTTTCAGAGTTTTTAAACAATGAGAGTTTTAACTCAAAACAAATACATTTCGTAAAATTAATAGTTGATTATGTAGTTAAAAATGGGTTTATAGAAGATAACAGAGTTTTAATGGAAGATCCATTTAGAACTGTAGGAAGTATTATTGATTTATTTGAAGATAATATTGAAGAAAGGAATAATTTAATAAAAATAATTAATTCACTTAGAGATAATTTAGAAATAAGTTAAAATGTAATAAATAATGTTATATAGAAATTAAAGTATATAGAATAAAAACTTAAACAAGATCTTTGATACAATGCCATTTGAGAAGGTAAATGAAGTAATGAAAAGATTTAAAAAAGTCTTTTTTGAAATAAATATAGGGAAATAAGTGATGCAGCTATTAGTTTAAAAGATAACTTAAATAAATAACGATATGATAGTATACTAAATTAATGATGGGTTATATAAAGAGTGATATAATCCATCTTTTTTGCATCCAATTGTAATAAGTTGTATAAATTTGAAAATAATAGTATAATATTTTAATATATTGTATATATATGTCGTATTCTAAAATAGATAATAAAGATGGAATGATAAAAGTAGTATATTTTACAAGGATTGAATATAAAAATTTATTTTAAATACTATATGAATTAAGGAATATAAATTAGTATTATAAAAATAGACGTATATCATATACAATATGTAATATGGTGGAAATAGAAAGGTAATTACTTATGAGTAAAGGTGCGATGTGGAATAAATGGGATTTACATATACATAGTCCAGTAACAACTTCTAATAATGAATTTGAAGGAAAAAATATAGAAGATAAATGGGACCGTTATATAGAAGAAATTGAAAAATTAGATGATGTAAAAGTTTTAGGAATTACAGACTATTATTCTATAGATGGATATTTACATATAATAAAAGAGAAAAAACAAGGAAGAATGGAAAATATAGATTTAATATTACCTAATATAGAATTAAGGTTGAACATTAATACTAAAGACGGAAGACCTATAAATTATCATTTAATAATTAATCCAGATATTGTTGATAATGTTGAAGGTATGATTTTATCAAATCTAAAGTTTAAATATCAAGAAAATGAGTATAATTGTACTAGACATGGATTAATAAATTTAGGAAGGGCATTTAGAAAAGACGAAAATTTAGATGAAGAAGTAGCTTATAAAGAGGGCGTTAAACAATTTAAAGTAGATTTAGATGATATTAAGAAGGTATTAAGTAATAAAAAAATTAAAGGCAATGTAATAACAGTTGTAGCAAATAGCAATAAAGATGGTAACTCAGGAATACAGTATGAAGATTCTTTGCAAGCTACAAGAGACAATATATATTATTTTAGTGATATGATATTTTCTTCAAACTCTAAAGATAGGGCTTATTTTTTAGGAAAAAAAGGAAATATCGAAGACTATTTAAGAAAATGTGGAAGAAAAAAACCATGTATACATGGTTCAGATGCTCATAGTTTAGATAAACTATGTAAACCTGATGAAGATAGATATACTTGGATTAAGGCAGAGACTACTTTTAATGGATTAAAACAAATATTAAATGAGCCAGAAGATAGGGTATTTATATGAGATAAACCTGAAATTTTACTAAAAGTAAAAGAAAAACCACTACAGTATATAGATAGATTAGTTATAAATAGTATTTCTACATATGATAAACAATATGGAATATGGTTTGATAACATAGATATACCTTTTAGCCATGAACTTACAGCAATAATAGGTAATAAAGGAAATGGGAAAAGTGCATTAGCAGATATTATAGGATTATTAGGAAATAGCAAAAATAAAGAATATTTTAGTTTTTTGAATGAAACAAAGTTTAAGAAAGACAAAGGAAAGTTATCGAAGCAATTTGAAGCGACATTATACAAAGCAAAAGATAAAGAGATACATAAAAATCTAAATGAGGAGATAAATGAAGATTATATAGAAACTATAAAATATATACCACAAAGTTTTTTTGAGAAAGTAACTAATAATACCGATAAAAGTTTTGAAGACGAAATAAAAAAAGTGATTTTTTCACATATGAGAGAAAGAGAAAGAACCTTTTCTAGTTTTGATGAGATTATCGAAGAGAAGACAAAAATAATAAAGAAAACTTTAGATAAAAAAAATAGTGAATTAAAAGAAATAAATAGAAATATTATTAAACTTGAAGAAAAAATGAGTATATCTTATAAAAAAAATATTGAAAATAAAATAAAAGAAAAAATCGAAAAAATAAAAAGTATATATAAACCAAAAGAAATTAAAAAACCAGAAAGTTCTAATGTTGATAAATTAAAGATTGAATCACTAGAATTAAAAAGTAAACAATTAAATGACATAACAAATGATATATTTAAAATAGAAAAAAAATTAAAAGAGTTAAATAATGATTTATCAAAGTTACAATATGTAAATTTAAATATTGAACAGCTAGATGAAGACTTAAAATCATATAAACAAGATAATAATTATTATTTAGGAAAATTTGGAATAAAATTTGAAGATTTAGTAAAGATAGAAATAAATACTGAGAAACTAACAAATAAAATAGAATACACTAAAAAGAATATAAACGAGAATGAAAAATATATAGATGATTATAATAAAGCTAAAGATAAGTTGAAAGAAGAGATTACTAAAATTAAGTATGAACTAGAAGGTCCAAATAGAGAATATCAAAAGTATTTAGAAGAACTTGAGAAATATGAAGAATTAGTTAAAAAACAAACTGGGGATAAAGAAACGCCAGATACACTTTTATTCTATGAAGCAGAATTAGAATATATATCTGAGAAGTTAAATAAAGACTTACAAGAAAATAGAAAAAAAAGAAAAGAGAAGTATAAAGAGATATATTTAGAGAAAGAAAAAGAAGTTAGGATATATAAAGATATAAAAGATACTATAGATAAATTTATTTCTGATAATAAAGAATATTTGAATGAGTTTAAAATATCATTAAATGCAGGATTAAATGTAAATCAGAATTTCTATGAAAGAGATTTTTTTGATTATATTAATGGAAGGAAACCTCTATGTATTTAGATTCTCCTAAAGGAGAAGTATAAATATAAGGAGTTGATTTAATGGGACAACCTAATTATCTTGAAATAAAAAGGGCTTGTGCATATATAAGGTATAGTTCTGATAATCAGAGGGATGAAAGCTTAGAAGCTCAAATACGAGCTATAAAGGAGTTTGGTTATGCAAAGGGATATGAGATAGTAAAGGTTTATCAGGATAAAGCTAAGTCAGCCACTACTGATAGAAGACCAGGTTTTCAGCAAATGATTAAGGATAGTGCCTATGATATATTTGATGTAGTAATAGTACACAAGCTAGATAGGTTTTCTAGAGATAAATATGATAGTGCTCAGTATAAAAGAAAATTAAAGCAAAATGGGGTAAAGCTAGTTAGTGTTACTGAAAATCTAGATGATAGTCCAGAGTCGGTTATACTTGAAAGTGTTATTGAAGGTATGGCTGAATATTACAGTAAGAATCTTGCTAGAGAAGTAATGAAAGGAATGAAGGAAACTGCATATCAAGCTAAACATACAGGAGGACTTCCACCTTTAGGCTATGATGTAAATGCAGAAAAGAAATATGTAATAAATGAAAGAGAAGCTGAAAGTGTAAGATTAATATTTGAAATGTACACAGCTAGATATACTCTAAGTCAAATGGTAGACGAATTAAATTCAAGAGGATTTAAAACTAAAGCAGGAGCTATTTTTAAGCACAACAGCATTAATAGTGTTCTTACTAATGAAAAATATACTGGAGTTTATATATTTAATAAATCAGCTAAAAAGGATGCATATGGAAGAAGAAATAGTCATCTTCAGAAAGATCCAAGTGAAATAATTAGAATCGAAGGAGGTATGCCACAAATTATAGATAAGGAACTATACGAAAAAGCTCAAGAAATTCTTAGAAGTAGGAAGAAGTCAAAAGCAGTTAATAAGGCTAAGGAAAGCTATTTACTATCCGGGATAATTAAGTGTGGAGAATGTGGCTATGCTATGTATGGAAATCGTAGACAAGCTAGAAGTAAGCCACTATATGTATCCTATAGATGTGGCTGCAGAAAGCGTACAAGTAGTAATGTATGTAGCAATAAGGAAATAAGAAAGGAGTACATTGAAGAATATGTTCTAGCAGAACTTGAAGAAAGAATATTTAATGATAAATCTATTCCACTATTAGTAGAAGGAATTAATGAGGAGCTAAAGAAACAAAGTGAAGGAGATGAAGATAAAAGAGGAATTATAGAAAAAGAACTTAAAGACATTGAAAAACAAATAGGTAATATAGTAATGGCTATAACGAATGGATTTATCCAAGAAGAGTTTAAGGTTAAGATGGAGGAGCTAAAAGAACGAAAAGCTTACTTAGAAGGTAAGCTAGTGGATATAGAAGCAAGTCAATCAGTTACTAAAGTTACTGAAGAAGATATAAGAGGACTTTTAGCTGGTTTTAAGGAATATGTAGTATCTAAGAATATCCCAGAATGCAAAAATTTCATACAAGATTTTGTTAAAGAAGTCGTAGTGTATAAGACCCACGTTGAAGTAGTATTCAACGTGGGTTTTAATCTTATTAGTCAGATAAAAGGCATTGAATATAGATGTAATATAGCCAGAGAAAATTTGTTTAATATTTAAATTACGATGATAAAGTAAGCTGAATATATTAAAAGTCTATGATTGTTAATTATTTATATGGTATAATATAGTGATAATGTATGTATAAGGAGATGAAAAAATGGCAGATCCAAGAGCATTTATTAGCTTCGATTTCGATCATAATGAAACTGAGAAAACTTTATTTGTTGGACAAAGTAAAAATTCTAAAACACCATTTTCTATTCAAGATTGGTCAGCGAAATCATCAATGCCCCAAAGTAAATGGGAGGCTATAGTTGAAGAAAAAATTAAGAAATGTAATATGGTTATAGTTTTAGTAGGAAAGTATATGGCAAGTGCTACAGGTGTAAAGAAAGAGATTAAAATGGCAAAAAATAATAATGTACCAGTATTTGGAGTATATGTTGGTGGAGCAAATACTACAAGTAATTTACCAGATGGTCTATCAAGAACTAGAGTAGTTAAATGGGAGTGGGATAAAATTGCAGAAATGATAGACAAAATGATGGGAGAAGGAAAGAATAAATAGGTAGGTGGTAATATGCGTAAAGCATTAGTTGTAGGTATCGATTATTATGATAATATACAAAGGTTATATGGATGTGTAAATGATGCTTATTCAGTTAAAAACGTATTAGAAAGAAATGGGGATGGTACGATTAATTTTTCTGTCAATCTACTTGTAGCCACGGATTCAGTGTCTAGAATTACTAGAAAGGAACTAAAAGATACTGTTCAGGAATTATTTAATGATGATTGTGAAGTAGCGTTATTTTACTTTGCTGGGCATGGATATATTGAAAGTACAGGAGGATATTTAATCACATCAGATTGTAAAGATGGAGATGATGGTTTTTCACTAAATGATTTACTTAAGATAGTAAATCAATCTAAGTGTAGAAATAAGGTAATAATACTTGATAGTTGTCATTCCGGAATAGCAGGAACTCCAGATGAAAATCAAAATGATGCTGTAATACACGAAGGGGTAACCATACTCACAGCATCAAGTGCAAGGCAGTATTCATCAGAAAAAGATGGACATGGAGTATTTACTACATTATTAGTTGATGCATTGAATGGAGGAGCTGCTAACTTAGTAGGCGATATAACACCAGGAAGTGTATATGCACACATAGATCAATCACTAGGACCATGGGAACAAAGACCTCTTTTCAAGACAAATGTAAAAAATTTCACGTCATTAAGAAAAGTAAGCCCACCTATTAGTTTAAATGATTTAAAGCAAATAACAGAATTATTTGATGATCCTGGAAGAGAATATATGTTAGATGATACCTATGAACCAGATAGTGCAAACCCTAATGCTGAGAATGTAAAAAAATTTGGTGTTTTACAGAAATATAATAGAGTAAATTTAGTAATTCCGGTAGGAGCAGAACATATGTATTATGCAGCTATGGAAAATAAAAGTTGTAAACTTACACCATTAGGAATTCATTATTGGAATTTAGTTAAAAATAATAGAATATAAAGAGTATGTCGAGGGTACTAATAGTAACGCCTCGTCTCCACCATTGAAATCCACGAATACTCATATCCATTGGATATGAGTATTTTTAATATTTAAGAAGTTGTATTTAAAATATTTATATAGATGCTAAAAACTTAAGAAAAACTTAAGATTTGCTTATAAATTATTTAAGATTTACATGCTAGAATTAACCCATAGACTTAAAAAATAAGATTTTATAAATTATGATGCAATAGTAGGAGGTTTTTATGGGTGTATATGACATATTTTCAATGATATCTAGATGGGCAGTGCCTAGTATTTTATTAGTTAGTATATCATTTTTTATTTTATTATTTATTTATAAAGTAATATATAAAAAATTTTTAAATGGTAAAAAAGAAGTTTCTATGTATCAATTTGTTTTGTCTGTAATTTTGTTAGGTTACTTATTTTTAGTTTTTGCACTGACTGGACTTAGTAGAGCAGATAATTTTAGTAATAAGATTATTAATTTAAACTTCTTAAGTGCTTATTTAGATGTTTGGTATAGTTGGAGTTTGACACCTCTATTATTATTAATACTTAATATATTAATGCTAGCTCCATTAGGATTTTTGCTACCTTTGATAAGTAAAAGATTTGATTCTGTAAAGAATATATTATTAGTAGCATTTACTTTTACTATTTTTATAGAATTTTTCCAATTGATTACTCATAGAGGAATATTTGAATTAGATGACTTATTTCATAATACCCTAGGATCAATGATAGGATACTTTATAGTTAAAGTTTTTATTGAGATTAAAGAATTAAAAAAAGTAAGCAAAAATACTATTATTAAGGCTCTTATTATTCCGGGAATATATATGATTATTTTTATAGGAGCTATTACATTTTATAATGCTAAAGAGTTTGGAAATCTTAATATCAACCCACTTGAATATACAGATGTTTCAAATGTTGAAATTTCTAGTGATATAGTATTTTCAGATAATGATGATAAGGCTTCAGTATTTTATAATATAAATTCAAATAATAGAAAGAGAGCTCTTGATATTATCAAAATATTAAATGATAGTTTTAATATACCTGAGTTAAAGAAAACTGGTATGGACGGAGATAATATACAATATATATTTGATACAACATCTGACTCTATGTATTTAATGACGTATTTTTATAAAGATGGTACTTGGAGTCTTTATAATGATTATAATGTAGGTAATATAGAAAATGATAGGCTCAACAATAAAAAAATTCAAGAAATTGAAGAATTGTTAAAAGAGAATAGATTAATTCCTAGTATCGCTAAACTTCATTATGATGAAAATAACTACTTAAGATGGGATGCTAAGAATATTGATATAAAAAGTACTAAAAAAGATTTTATAGAGGGTATGATTATGATTACTAATTCTGATTCAGGTAACTTACAAAGTTTAGATTACGGAATTAAATATAATAAATATATTCGTAATATAGAAATTATATCTCCTAAAGATGCGTTTGAAAAAGTAAAAAAGGGTAATTTCTATAGTTATAACCCGTATAATTCTGGAGATAAAATACAAATAACAAATCTTGAAATAAGTTATATGTATGACAGTAAGGGGTATTATCAGCCAGTTTATAGATTTACAGGTTCAGTAAATGGAGAGAAAGATATATTTAGTGCGATAATACCTGCTTCAAAATAAAATAGTTAGGAGAAATTAAAATTGAAAAACACCATTCTTGTTGTAGATGATGAAGAAGAAATAAGAAATTTATTAGAAATATACTTATTGAATGAAGGATATAAAGTAATAAAAGCTAGTGATGGTGAAGAAGCTATTGAATTAATAGAGAATAAAGATATACAGCTTGTAGTTTTAGATGTAATGATGCCTAAAATGGATGGAATGGAAGCTTGTAAGAAAATAAGAGAAAAATTGAACATACCAATATTTATGCTTAGTGCAAAATCTGAGGATATGGATAAAATACAAGGAATTATGACTGGAGCAGATGATTATATAATCAAGCCATTTAATCCATTAGAATTTACAGTTAGGATTAAGGCTCTTTTAAGACGAGCTTATTATTTTAATAAAGTATCTGAAAATGATATAGAAGATATTATTACTATAGAATCATTGAAAATAAATAAAAGTAATCATAGAGTTACTGTGGATGATAATGAAATACAATTAACAGCTAGAGAATTCGATATTTTATATTTATTAGCAAATAATAGAGGACAAGTATTTAGTACAGAAGATATATTTTTAAAAGTATGGAAGGAACAATATTATCAATCTGATAATACTGTAATGGTTCATATTAGTAGAATAAGAGATAAAATAGAAAAATATATGGATGGTAATAAGTTGATTAAAACAGTATGGGGAGTAGGATATAAAATTGAAAAATAAGACGATATATATTCATAAAGTATATAAATATATTTTCATACAATTTTTATATTTATTAATAAGTTTTATTTCTTCATATATTTTATTTAAATTTATATATACGATAGTTTTAGCTATAGCTCCACATGTACTTTGGGCTATTGAAGATACTTTTATGAGTAAATATGTATATATAATAGTATCTATGCTAGCTATAGTAATTTATATTATAATTTCTTATAAAAAAATTGAAAAAATGGCTTCATTAATTGAAAGTGTAGAAATGATTGCAAAAGGTGACTTAGAAAAAAGAATAGATATAGAATTAAATGACGATATAGGAAACTTTGCAAATAGTATAAATCATATTATAGAAAGATTGGAAAATGTAACAGATCAAGAAAGAAAAGCTCAACAGATTAAAAATGACTTAATAACAAATATTTCTCATGATTTAAGGACTCCATTAACATCTATAATAGGATATTTACACCTTATAGAAGAAGATAAATACAACGATGAAGTACATCTTAGATATTATACTAAGATAGCTTATGAGAAATCAAAAAACTTAAATATAATCATAAATGATTTATTTGAGCTGACAAAATTACAAAATAAATCATTACCACTTAATAAAATAAATATGAATTTAGTTGAATTGATAAATCAAGTTATATCATTTATGGAATGCCAATTAAGTCAATGTAATATGAAAGTAAGAACTAATTTTTCTAATGATAAACTAATAATATATGCAGATTCAGATAAGATTGTAAGAGTATTTGAAAATCTAATAAATAATGCAATGAGATATGGTAGTGATGGAAAATATATAGATATATTTACAAAAAAAGAAGATAATAATGCGGTTATAGAAATAATCAATTATGGGGAACCAATACCACAATCAGATATACCTTTTATATTTGATAGATTCTATAGAGTTGAAAAGTCAAGGAATAGAAATGATGGAGGTTCTGGGTTAGGTTTAGCTATAACTAAAAATATAGTTGAGATACATGATGGAAATATTTTAGTTAGTAGTAATAGTGATAGAACTACATTTGAAATTATTTTACCTTTGTCAGAAAGTGATAAATGATATTGTATTTAGATATAAAAATTATATAAATATATGACAAAATTTAATTGTAGATATTATCTAATGATTTGTCTTCACTATTGAAATACACGAAAACTGCATTGATAGTTTTGTCAATGCAGTTTTTATTATTAGGTTTTGTTAGATATTTTTATTTATCATTTAATTTCTATATATAATATTAATTGTTATCAAAATCACGTCTATAGTTTTTGCATAGCTTAATATGCCTAAATAGTCTTTTGTAAAAACATTAATTCGTTATTATTCATAACTCCACCAAAATTTAAACGATTTTGTTATATTATAAATAAATTTTTAAACATCATAAGTAATAGATTATTTGAGTTACTTAATATAAGTTTAAGATTAATCTACTAAATCAGTACTTCCTAGTTCTTTTACAAATTCTCTTTTAATTGTTGTATTAGTTATATAAAATAAATGGATATCATATCCATTAAGTGTATATCCTGCTCTAAAGTTTTTATTATTAACTACTATCTTATACTCAAAAATAGTTAATCCATTTCTTTTCAGATGATAAGCAGGCTTAATCTTATGAGGTCTAAAATCTATTAATTCAGGCAATATATTGTAAATATTGTTTTTGATATCTTTTTCAAAACTATTATGTTTATTAAAAAATTTTTGAACATACTTATTGTTATCTATAACTATATTATATTTCATAAAAATAACCCCTTTATATTCTTAGCTGAGTATTTATATTTTGAGGAACTAATTTTAGGAAGTATTTATTACTTCTAGGGAATTCTACAGATTTCAGTTGTTTCAATAGACGTTCTAATTCAGCAAACTTAACATTATCAAATTCCTTGTATTTAAATCCGTCTTCAATAACATTATAAATATCTAAATCTTTTTTTATAATAGTAATCTTTCGATCTTTTTTATAAGTAAGAAGTTCTATTTTATCACCTATATATAGATTTTTTAATTTTTTCAATGGAGTTTTAGTAAAGGTTTTTATATCATGCAAATATTATCACCACCTTACAAATTATATTTTACCAATACTTATCGAGAGTATGCTTCTTATTATCCCATAATAACTATAACATAAACATAAATTTATGAGCTATTTTTTTATCTACTTTTAGGTGTTGCATTTAATATGATAATCCATCATTCAAAAAAACTTGAAAGTCCACTATATATAGTATACAATAACTAATGTAATACTACATATAGTGGGTATGGAATAGACCTGTAAGCCTGTAAATACTTAGTACATTAGTGATATCCAATAGGAATCCTAATCTTAAAACGTTATCGCGAAGGTAGTTAAGAAGTATATAGTTAAATGGATAAAGGTAGAAAATATATTAAAAGGAGTGTTTTTATGGTTGATAACTTGAATATTATAAAAAGGGATGGAAGTATTGTTAAATTTAATAAAAGTAAAATAGAGGACGCAATACTTAAAGCCATGAAATATGGAAGTGGAATATATGAAGAAGAAATAGCTAAAAAGATAGCTGATGAAATTGAAATGCAATCATTTAAAAATGAAAATGCTCCAACGGTATATCAAGTTGAAGATATGGTTTACAATAAGTTAATAGAGTATAAGCATGAATTAACAGCTAAAGCTTATGAAGGATATAGAGCAGTACAATCGTTTAAGAGAGAAACGAATACTACGGATGAAAGTATAATAGGATTGTTAGATAAAAGTAACGAAGATGTAATAAATGAAAATTCAAATAAAAATGGAATATTAGCTTCAACTCAGAGAGATTTAATTGCAGGGGAGGTATCTAAAGATATAGCTAGAAGAAAAATAATACCTGCGCATATAGTTCATGCTCATGATGAAGGTGTACTTCATTATCATGATATGGACTATGCAATGCAATCAATTCACAATTGTATGCTTATAAACCTAGAAGATATGCTTCAAAATGGAACTGGTATAAATAATAAATTAGTTGAACCACCAAAGTCATTTAGTACAGCTTGTACAATAGTTACTCAAATAATAGCACAAATAGCTAGTGGTCAATACGGGGGAAATACTATAACAATTAAACATATAGCACCATTTTTAAG
>JAGHEK010000118.1 GCA_017889265.1 Romboutsia sp.
GAATAGCCCAAAGCGTATTTCTATTAGGTGTACTTATAATTTCATTGTTATTAACAACTTTTATAGTATCTTTTACCCTAACTCCTATTACACTCGCTTTTTTAGTTTCTGTTACTGCTTTTTTTATGATTTCTTTACTAACGAAAGGTCTAGCTCCATCGTGCACTAGAACCATATCGCAATTTTTATCAACAATTTTTAGCCCATTATAAACAGAATCTTGTCTTTCTTTTCCACCTAAAGCTATTTTTATATTTTTATAACCATATTTTTTTATTATATTCTCTTTGAAATAATCTATTTCATCTTCTTTTACTACTAATATTATCTCATCTATGTATTCATTTTTATAAAACTTATCTATAGTATGTGCTATAACTTCTTTTTCATTTATTTTTATAAACTGTTTGTTTATATTCATATTCATTCTGCTACCACTGCCACCTGCTACTATTATAACACTATTCATAAAATCCTCCTTAAAAAATAAAGTCTTCGTTTTAACGAAGACTCTAACTTTTTGCTTTAGCAAATATCATTCTACCCGCTGGAGTTTGAAGAACTGACGTTACTAAAACATCTACCGTTTCATTTATATGTTTCTTTCCATTTTCAACTACTATCATAGTACCATCATCTAAATAAGCTACCCCTTGACTAAGTTCTTTTCCTTCTTTTACTACCTGAACTATCATTTCTTCTCCAGGTATAGCCACTGGTTTAACTGCATTTGAAAGTTCATTTATATTTAAAACTTCAACACCTCTAAACTGAGCAACTTTATTTAGATTATAATCATTAGTAACTACTTTAGCCCCTATTTGTTGAGCTAATTTTAATAATTTACTATCAACTTCATCTATGTCTTCAAACTTTTCTTCATTTATCTCAACATCAATATCAAGTTCTTTTTGAATTATATTTAATATGTCTAAACCTCTTCTACCTCTTACTCTTTTTAAATCGTCAGATGAATCTGCTATATACTGAAGTTCATCAAGAACAAATTTAGGAATTATAAGTTTTCCTTCTATAAATCCTGTTTTTAATATATCTGCTATTCTTCCGTCAATTATTACACTAGTATCCAATATTTTCGGAGGTATCGATTGAAAGTCTCTTTTCATAAGAGTTTTTTCCTTTATAGAACTTGGTATTTTCTTTCCTAAATTAAATAAATCATCTTTACTTTTTAGAGAAACCCTAATACCAACATACCCCATTGCCATATAAGTTATAAATGATAATATATTACCAAGTATCGGTATAGAATTTATAAGCCCACTTATTAAATAAGCTATAACAAGACCTATAATAAGACCTATTGTACCTGCCAAAATATCTGTTTGAGGATATTTTGAAATTTCTTTATCCAAAAGTTTAGCTATATATTTTACCTTTTCATAAATCAAAGGATAGATTGCATAAAAAACTACTCCAACTATAACAGCTACTACTGAAGAAATAACTATAGCTTTATCATCAAATCCAAATAAAATCTCTGGAAATTTTTCTGCAAGTGATGAATAAGTAGTGAAAGCTAAAGTAGTTGATATTATAGTTATTATTATTCTAATAATTTTTTTAATCAAAATATATTAAATCACCTCTTTCTCATATAGTCAATTCTATAATGAAATAGGAATATAAATCCAACTATATACTCTAATTATATATATACTAAATTATATATTCAACCATAACATAAATTTACCTTCTATCTATGATTATATTTATTGCTTGCCTTAAATTATCAACTGGTACTATTTCTATTCCTTCAATATCTTTTACAGCTTCATAATTATTTCTAGGAATTATTATCTTCTTAAAACCTAATTTTTTACACTCTGTAATACGTTTTTCTATAAAACTAACCGCTCTAACTTCTCCAGTTAAACCTATTTCTCCTGCTACTGCTACCGTTTCATCTATTGCTATATTTTTAAAGCTAGACACTACTGCCATTATTATTCCTAAATCTATAGAAGGTTCATTAATTTTTATCCCTCCTACTATATTTATGTAAACATCTTGATTTTGTATTTGAAGTCCTACTCTTTTTTCTAAAACAGCAAGCAACATAGATACACGATTATAATCTACCCCGTTTGCACTCCTTTTTGGAATACCATAACTAGTTGGACAAACTAATGCTTGCATTTCAAGTAGCATAGGTCTAGTACCTTCAACTGCAGAAATTATGATAGAACCTGCTATATCTTTTGGTTTTTCTGATATTAAAACTTTTGAAGGATTTTCAAGTTCAACTAGTCCTAACTCTCTCATCTCAAAAACACCTAATTCGTTAGTAGAACCAAATCTATTTTTTATAGCCCTTATGAGCCTATATGTATTATATCTTTCCCCCTCAAAATGAATAACCGTATCAACCATATGTTCAAGAAGTTTTGGCCCTGCCAAAGAACCTTCTTTAGTAACGTGTCCTACTATAAAAGTTGAAATACCCATTTTTTTAGATATTTTCATAAACTTAGAAGTAGCTTCTTTTACTTGACTTACAGTTCCTGGTGCCGAGTTCATCTCTGGAGAATAAACAGTTTGAATAGAATCCACTATTATTAAATCTGGGTTTAGAATTTCTATTTGAGATTGAATTATATTCAAATTATTCTCAGAAAATATGTATAAAGTATCTGATTGTATTCCTAACCTCTGAGCCCTCATTTTTATTTGAGAAGATGATTCTTCTCCTGATATGTATAAAACTTTCTTGCCAGAATTAGCAACACTACTAGATACTTGAATTAACAAAGTAGATTTTCCTATTCCAGGGTCGCCTCCCACTAATATCAACGAACCTTTTACTACTCCTCCACCTAAAACTCTATCTAATTCATTTATACAAGTAGAAAACCTTTCTTCTACTTTTGTTTCTATTGAATTTATACTAATCGGCTTTGATGATGATTTATCAACTATAAATACTTCTTTTACTTCTTTATTTTCTATTTCTTCTTCAAAACTATTCCATTTTGAGCATTCTGGACATTTCCCTAACCATTTTGCAGTTTCATATCCACATTCTTGACATACATATTTTGTTTTTATTTTTGCCATATCATCACCTAAATCTATATTTTTATATACTAATTATATAATTACAATATAAAAAAGGCAAATGTAGAAAAAATCACATTTGCCTTAATATTAATTTCCAGTATATAATTCAAATCTATACTTTTGTTTCGTTATATTGTCTTCTCTATTTTCATCTATTTTTTCTATAAACATATCTAAAGATCTTACAAACATTCCATACGGTGGATAAAGTGCTTGATAAGATACTAATGTTTCTCTAGTTTCTGTATTAGTTACTATACTGTGAACATAATATAATTTTCCTTTGAAATGTCTATATGGTCTTTGAACTTCTATATTCATTAACACCCTCACTATCCTTTTTAAAATCTAATAAGATAATTTTATAATAGTTAATAAATTTTATCAAATTTAATTACCATAAACTTAAAACGCCATCAATTTGAACACTATCTCTCCATTTTCTATATCTGCTAGTATATTACTTCCGTTTTTTATATTACCATTTAATAAACAATCTGAAATCTTATCTTCTATTTCCTTTTGAATAGCTCTTTTTAATGGCCTTGCTCCCATTTCTTCATCAAATCCAACACTGGATATAAAATCTAAAACTTCTTCACTAAGTTCCATATCTATACCTAATAATTTAAGACGTTTTATCAAATCACTTGCTATAATCTTTACTATTTCTTTTATATGACATTTATCTAACTTATGGAAAA
>JAGHEK010000028.1 GCA_017889265.1 Romboutsia sp.
CCTAAAATATCGTTGGAAGACATAAAAAATAAAGAATTTATGCAAAATTTTGATTCGTACGTACTTGACCAATTTCCATTAAGAAATGAATTTATAAAATTTAAAAATCTATACTCCTATATAATAGGTCAAAGAGAATTTAAAAACATATACGTATCAAAGAATAATAGATTGCTTGAAAAATATACTTTTAACAAAGAAATTATAGATTTTAATTTAAATAAAATAAATAAAATATCTGATTTTTTAACTAAAAATAATATAAAATCAACTCTAATGGTTGTACCTACTTCAATAGCTTTTTATGATGATTTACTTCCTAGCTATGCTATTACATATGACCAAAATACTGCTCTAAAATATATAAAAAATAATACAAAGACAAACTTCTATACCCCTTATGATATATTAGATAAAAACAAAGAAAAGTATATATATTTTAATACAGATCACCATTGGACCCAATTAGGGGCATATATTTGTTACAATGATTTATACAAAAAAAATGAAAATATATATTCAAACTATAAAAAAGTTAGTGATGATTTTTTTGGTACATATTACTCAAAAGCTCTTTTACCTAACATAAAAAGCGATAGTATTTATTCCTATAAAAACTATAATAACTTTAAAATTGATATGGATTTTTCTAATACTTATAATACGTTATATGATGAAAATAAATTAAAAGGAAAAAATAAATACCAATACTTTTTACATGGAGACCCTGGATTTTGTATAATATACGGAAATCCTAATATGAATAAAGAAGTATTAGTATTTAAAGACTCGTTCGCTCATAATTTTTTACCTTTTTTAACTGAACAATACTCAAAGATTCACGTTATAGACCCTAGATATTACAAAATCGACTTAAAAGATTATATATCAAGAAATAAAAATATATCAGAAACTCTATTTCTACACAATATAAAACTTTTAAGTGAAGAAAAAATATATAATTAACATACCATATTTATAAAATAGTCGCTAAAGTAATCTTTATATAAATTAATATCTATTAAAATAAAGGAGATATTAGGTATATTAAACTCTATTTCGTAACTTGAGAAATATATTATTAACTCTTTATTATTAAAACAAAAGCTTATTTCATCATAAATTTCAATATCTATATTATTTTCTTTTTTTATTAAATTATTTATAAATTTTTTATAATCAATATTATTTTTAAATAAATCTGTTAATTTTATTTCTTTTTCTAAGCTTATATCATAATTATAAGATTTTATATAATTTATATTATAAATCCCTACTAATTGGCACAGTTCTAAAGATATGCTAAATATATTATTACTATTAAAAAATACATTATATTCACTACTTATATAGTATAAATATCTTGTATTTTTTAATAGATTTTTAATATCATTTTTAGATACATCTTTAAATATTTTTACATCTTCTAATATTTTATGATTAATAATATTAATAATTTTATTATCTACATTAATAATAGTAGGATAATTTAAATTATAAACTCCATAAGTGTCACTATCTTGTATACTTGATTTTATTAATTCTATCATTAATATTCACCCCTAATAAAACTTATATAATGATATATTTATATTTTTTTAGTATATAATATATTAATAAATTATATTTTTTAATATATAAATCAAATAATTACTATATTGAATATATTCAAATACTTTAATATAATATATGTTGTTAAAATTTACGAAAGAAGGGATTATTTTGTCTAGAAAGAGTAAAAAAAGTAAAAATAGCCAAAACAATTCAACTCTAAAAAAGGTTGTTGTAGTTTTAGCTATTTTAGCAGTACTAATACCACTTTCATCATTCGGATATTTTTATTTTAAATTGCATAGTATGGTTGATGATTCAGTTGTTGATAATAATATTTTAGATGAAACAGATTTTAAAGCAAAAGAAGGTATAACTAATATATTATTAGTAGGTACAGATGCAAGACCTGATGAAGATGTATCTAGATCTGATGCTATGATGATACTTACAGTTGATAATATAAGCAAAAAACTAAAGATAACATCTTTAAATCGTGATACATATGTTAAAATACCTGGCCATAGTAAAGAAAAACTTACACACGCTTATGTTTATGGTGGTATAAACCTTCTAACAGAAACTATCGAAAACAATTTTGAACTTGATATTCAAAACTACGCTATAGTTAACTTCTTATCATTTATGGATATAATAGATGCTCTTGGAGGTGTTGAGGTTAACGTCAAAGAAAGCGAAATAGATGAAACTAATAAATATATAAAAAAGGAAACTTATCCTTGGAGTAACTCTAAAGAGCCTATGGAGCTTATAGAAGAGCCTGGAGTTCAAGTTTTAAACGGTTATCAAGCTTTATCATTTGCTAGAATAAGACAAAATGACTCTACAATGGAAAGAGATAGACGTCAAAGCGAAGTTATAGAAGGTATAATTAGAGGTGTTCAAGATTTACCTGTATCTAAATACCCTAAATTGTTAAATAGTGTACTTCCTTATGTAAAAACTAATATGACACCTACAGATATAATAAGCACTGGGATAACATGTTTAAATTTAATAGGTGAAGGTATAAATAGATTAGAATTCCCTATTGAAGAAAATGGTATGAGCGAAGCAGTAACTCTACCTGGTGCAGGTTTTGTTATAAAATATGACGAAGAATCTCTCGAAGATCTTCACAACTTTATATTTGAAGGTCATGAAGAAGACGACTCATCTAATATAGATGATTCATCTAACTCAGAAGAATAAAAAAGCTATCAATTAAGATAGCTTTTTTATATTATCAAATTTCCATTACTTTCAGACAAATAAAACTCATCTAATATTGATATATCAGCAGTTGCACTAGTTATATCAGTTATTTTAGATATCAAATCAGAAACTTCATTTTCTCTTGAATAAATAACTAAAACCACATTATCCTCATATATAGTATCCTTTATAAAATAATTCATATTCATAATCTCATTTTGAACTTTTCCAAGTTGATTATAATCAATCTTTATTCTAACATCTTTATAAAGAACTTTACTAACAACTTTTCCTGCATCAATTCCTACTTTTGCACCTTTAGTATAAGCTCTAACAAGACCACCTGCACCTAGTTTAACCCCTCCAAAATATCTAGTAACGACTACAACTACATCTCTCAAATCCTCTTTTTTTATAACTTCTAAAGTAGGTATTCCTGCAGTACCTTGAGGTTCTCCGTCATCACTATATCTTTGTATATTCATACTTTTCCCAAGTGTATAAGCCCAAACATTATGAGTTGCATCTTTATGCTTTTTCTTTATTTCATTCACAAATTCAATAGCTTCTTCTTCTGTTTTTATAGGCTTTGCATATCCTATAAATTTAGATTTTTCAATTATAATTTCATCCATACCAAACTCATGTAAAGTTTTGTACATATTACCTCCCTAAAAAAGATAACTAAATAGTTATCTTTTTTCTAATATTTCTATAGTTTTTTTATATTCGTTTATTACATAATCTTTTTCATTATTATTTTTTCTTAGTATAAATCTAAGTATTTTTAAAGTATTCTCATCTCCTAGTTCTGATAATGCCTTTGCGCAATACATTTTAGTTTGGGGGTTAGTATCATAAAGCCCATTTTCTAAAACTTCCTTACTTTTTGGAGATGCTATTTTTTTAATAGCAGAATAAGTTATTCTTCTTATATCTGAATGTTTTTTATAAGTTAAATCGTGAAGTAAATCCAAAAATCTTTCGTCTTTTAATTCTCCTACACACCAAATAAGTTTTATTATATCTTCGGCATTTTTTTCTTTTATTATCCTTTTGTATAATTTTCTCTTAAAATCAAGCAACTCACTTTCATTTAATCCTAAAATCAATTCTAATCTTTTAGATTTATCTAAAATTAAAATTTCATCTATTATATCAGTATCAATTTTTTCATTAGGATTAAATAGATGTTTTAACTTCAATTTAGCCTCTATCAACTGTTCATTTACTTGGTAGTTAGTTAAATTTCTTATTTTGCTTATTTGATGTATAGTTTTTCCCTCTTTATATAAGATATATGTTATAAAAAAATCCTCGATATTATCTATATTTTCTAAGCTAATATCCATATCTATTCACTTACTATATATTCTTTATAAATATTATAATCATCTTCTTCTAAATCTACGTTTAATTTAGTTCCATTTTCTACGTATTCAAATTTTTCTACGTTATATTTATCTTTTATTTTACTAAAAATATGACCTTTATCATATGGTATTAACATTTCAACAGAATAAGTATTTTCCATTATCATATTTTGGATTAAATCCATAAGTTTATCCATATTAGTACCATTTTTAGCAGAAATATATATCATATCATCATTATCTTTAGGATATATGTCTAGCTCTAATCTATCTATTTTATTATATACTAATATAGTCTTTTTATTTTCTACACCTAGTTCTTTAAGTACAGTTTCAGTAGTATTTTTTTGAAGTTCATAACTTGAATTAGTAGCATCTATAACGTGAAGTATTAAATCCGCATACTTAACCTCTTCTAATGTTGCTTTAAATGCTTCTACTAAATCGTGAGGTAATTTACTAACAAATCCTACCGTATCTACTACTAAAAACTCTTTCTTATTAGGTAAAAGTGCTTTTCTTAGAGTTACATCTAATGTTGCAAAAAGCATATCTTTTGCCATAACTTCTTTTTCTTTTTCGTAGTCTTTGTGAGTTTTTATTATTTCATTTAATAACGTAGATTTTCCTGCATTAGTATATCCAACTAAAGCTACTATCGGTATTTTAGATTTTAATCTTTGAACTCTTTGAGTTTCTCTATTTTTTTTGACTTCTTTTAATTCTCTTCTTATATCTGCAGCCTTATTTAAAATATTTCTTTTATCTATTTCAAGTTTTTGTTCCCCAGGACCTCTAGTACCTATCCCTGCCCCAGTTCTACTCATTTGACCACCCATTCCATAAAGCCTTGGTAATCTATATTTAAGTTGTGCAAGTTCTACTTGAAGTTTTCCTTCTTTGCTAAGAGCTCTTTGTGCAAATATATCCAAAATCAAAGTAGTTCTATCAATTATTTTAATGCCAACAACATCTTCTATATTTCTAATATGTGCACCTGATAATTCATCATTAAATACAACCATAGTAGCTTCTAAACTTTCAGCATAAGCTTTTATTTCTTCAACTTTTCCTTTTCCTACATAAAAAGCACTATCTTTTGATTGTCTATTTTGAATTAAACTTCCAACAACTTCTGCACCAGCAGCCTTAACAAGCTCTTTAAGTTCTTCCATTGATTCATTAATATATATATCATCAGTTCTTTTAGCAGTAGAAGTTATATTAAGCCCTACTAATAAAGCTTTTTCTATTTTTTCTTCCAAAATATCACCTTCTTATTATATTTTTATTTTATATTTTGTGTATAATTTTTATTATATAATATTTTAAATAAATAACTAGGAGGTCATATGAGCTACAAATTTTTTACCAATAAAGACTGCGAATACTTTCCTTGTCATAAAACCGATAATCCAAATGATTTTAATTGTCTTTTTTGTTTTTGTCCTTTATATGCTTTAGGTAAAAACTGTGGAGGAATTTTTTCTATACTTGAAAACGGTATAAAAGATTGTTCTAAATGTATGCTACCACATAATAAAAAAAATTATGAGTATATAATAGATAAATTTCAAGAAATAATCGAATTAACAAAATAGTTTAAGCATAGCTTAAACTATTTTAGTAGTAAAATCTTCTATATTAATAACATCACTTACTATATCCATATAAAAATCTGGTTCGTGAGAAACTAATAAAACAGTACCTTTAAACTCTTTTATAGCCTTTTTTAATTCTTCTTTTGCTTCAACATCTAAATGATTAGTAGGCTCATCAAGAACTAATAAATTTATATTTTTAAGCATAATTTTACATAATCTAACTTTCGCAGCTTCTCCACCACTTAAAACTCTCATCTGACTAGTTATATGTTCATTAGTAAGACCACACTTTGCAAGACTTTGTCTTACCTCAAAATTACTAAGCCCCGGAAACTCTGCCCATATTTCATCCATAGGAGTATTATAATTATCTCTTGAACTTTCTTGTTCAAAATACCCTATTTCTAAATACTCTCCGTGAGTTACTTCTCCAGAAAATGGTTTTATTATTCCAAGTAACGTTTTAAGTAATGTAGATTTTCCGATACCATTCATACCTTTTAACGCTATTTTTTGATTTCTCTCTAACGTAAAATTAAGTTCCTTAGTAAGTGCTTCATCATATCCTAATATTAAATCTTTAGTTTCAAATATAAACCTACTTGGAGTTCTAGCTTCTTTAAATTCAAAAGTAGGCTTAATCTTTTCTTTTGGTTTTTCAAGTATTTCCATTTTGTCAAGTTGCTTTTGTCTACTATTTGCCATTCCACGAGTAGCTACTCTTGCTTTATTTCTAGCAACAAAATCTTCAAGTCTTTTTCTTTCTTCTACTTGCTTTTCATATGCTTGTTCTTCTTGACGTTTTTTTATTTCATTAAGTCTCATAAACTCATCATAATTACCTTTATACCTACTTAACTCACCATTTTCCATATGATAAATAACATTACAAGTATCGTTTATGAATGATATATCGTGAGAAACCAATATAAAACTATTTTCATATTCTTGTAAGTATCTAGTAAGCCAATTTATATGTTCTTCATCTAGGTAATTAGTAGGCTCATCAAGTATAAGTATTGTAGGATTTTCAAGTAATAATTTAGTAAGTAAAACCTTAGTTCTTTGACCACCACTTAAATCTGTAACATCTTTATCTAAACCTATCTCTCCAAGACCTAAACCATTTGCTACTTCTTGTATTTTGGCATCTATCGTATAAAATCCACTATTTTCAAGAATAGTTTGAATTTCAGCAGTTTCTTCCATTAACTTTGCCATTTCCTCATCGGTTACATATGCCATTTTATCATACATTAAAAGCATTTCTTTTTCCAAATCAAAAGTAGACTTAAATGCATCTCTTAAAACTTCCTTTATAGTTCTCCCTTTTTCTAAAATAGTATGTTGGTCTAAATACCCAACAGTTACTCTAGAAGACCATTTTATATTTCCCGAGTCAGGCATTAATTTTTTAGTTATTATATTTAAAAAAGTCGATTTTCCTTCTCCATTTGCTCCAACTAAAGCTATATGTTCACCTTTTCTTAATCTAAAAGATACATTTTCTAATATAGTTCTAGCTCCGAATCCATGACTAACATTTTCTACAACTAACATTAATAATCTCCTTTCTTTTTTATATTAATATAATATATTTTTTATTTTTTTTAATCAAGTAAAAAGGCCATACTAAAAAGTATAACCTTTAATTATTTATCTCATCGAAAAACATAATCATATATCCCGCAGTACTTCTATGTGCAGTCGATACGGTTTTTATAGCAGTTAAATAGAATCTAGATTCTGTATGTGATATATGTCTATAAGTTTTATCAACTTTTATAGCATGCATAGAATTGTAATCTGCAAATGACTCTACACTGTGTAGTATTATAGGTTTGTTATTAACCTTACAACTTGTTATTTTAGTATAATTATTTCTAACATAAAGTTCAAATGGTCTATGATTATCAAAAAGTTTTACTTTTGCATGTTGAGGTATGGTTAAATCTTGTATCAAATGGCAAGATGCCCCAAAATAAAACATGCTTGTTTCATAATTTTTATCTAAAAAATTACTTTTTGCTAAATCATAATATTCTTGTGCTAATGTAAGTGCATTTTCACTATATCCATACATTCCTTTTTTTATATCTGGATTATAAAAATGATGATAAGATTTAAAATCTTGGTCTGCCCACACAAGTCCTTTATTTATATATTTTATATATTTATTAAAAAAATCATACTCTTTATCATATCCATACATTCTAAGTATATCTAAAGAATGACTTTGTATTTTTATATGAACTTTACAGTCGGTTTTTATAACACCTTTTTTTATAGGATTTATTGCTCTAAAAGTACCTTTTAAAACTTTACCGTATGCCCTCTCTATATTTTTCATAACTATCCCCCTCTAAAAATCACTTAAAATACTGATCAACAGAATTTGAAATACTTTGCATTAATTTTTTTTGATAATTGACATCAGACATTAACAAATCTTCATTATAGTTGCTCAAAAATCCCATCTCTACTATTACAACTGGAACCTTTGACCAATTAAAGCCCGTTATATCATCTCTTTCGAAAACTCCATTTACTTTTATACCCATATTACTCATATTATCTTTAATTATTTTTGCCATGCGTTCACTTTCTTCATATATAGGTCCTGTATAATCATTTTTTGCAGGACATAAAATAGATGCACCGGTTTTAGAAGAATCATTTAGGCTATCTGCATGTATTCTAATAACTATATCTGCATTTTTTTCGTTGGCAAGTATAGCTCTTTCAGCATTACTAATATTTACATCATGAGTTTCTCTTGTCATAATAATTTCATACCCTTTTTCTTCCAACATATCCCTTAAAATCATAGATGTTTCTAAATTAAGTACATACTCTGGTTTTTTTGTAGCAACTCCAGTAGCTCCTGAAGATACTCTAGCCTTTTTTCTAGAAGACCCCGGTGCTATGGGTTCTAAATTACTATCGCCTTTTTCTTGATGACCTGGGTCTATACATACTACTATTTTATCATTTTTTAATTCTTTTCCCACAAAAGTTTGTAATTTATCCATATTTATTTTAGATAAAAATAAAGCTAAGCAAAATATAGATAATGTTAGATTAAAAATCTTTTTTTTCATATAATATAAGTCCTTTCATTGATTTAGTCATAAAATTGTAAAGTAAGGTTTTATTTCATCTGTTTTCCAAGCATTAAAAATAAATTAGTGCATAAAATAATCCAAAGCACCAAATCATTAAAACTACATCAGAAAGAAGGTGTTTTATGTTTTTTAGAAATAAAAAATCATCAAAAAATATGCGTCTTGTTTTTTTGTTTGTATTGTTATATTTTTTCTCAAATAATTTAATTTATGCAGATTTTGATAATACTAACAATAAACGAGAACTAATTCCAATGGGTCAAGTTTTACAAATAGATGCTAATTTAGATAGTTTATTAGTCAGAAATCAAATAAAAAACTCTCCCTTTGTAATTGGCGATGAAATTTTAAAAATAAATAATATAGAAATAAAAAACTATGGACAACTTTCAGATGCACTTAACTTAAGTGAAAAAGATTCTTTAGATGTTTACTTAAAAAGGAATTCCAATTATTTAACTGTAAAAGCTAGTAAAAAAGACTTAGAATCTCTAAACTTAGATAATACATTATCAGGTTTTGCAACCATGACTTATATAGACCCAAATACAAAAGAATTCGGTGCAGTTGGACATCCCATAAGTATAGGAGCTTGCAAGGATTTACCTATAAATCAAGGATTTATATCTTCAACTAGCGATTTGAGCATAAAAAAATCTGTAAAAGGAAATGTAGGTTGTTTAAGTGCTAAAAAAAATACATCTATCGGTCAATTTAAAGCTAATACAATCTTTGGTATAAAAGGGACAGTATCTAATATTGATATAAATAAACTTAAAAAATATGAAATTGCGTCCTTAGAAGAAGTAAAATTAGGAGATGCAAAAATAATATTACACAATGATTTTTGTGATAAAAATGAATTTGATATACAGATATTATCCATAGATAATCAAAGAATACCACAGCCAAAAACTTTTAAGATAAAAATAACTGACCCTGATTTGCTCAAAATGACTGGTGGAATAGTTCAAGGTATGAGTGGTACTCCAATAATCCAAGATGATAAAATAGTGGGCGCAATATCTCACGCCATAGAAAATAATCCCCAAAATGGATATGGAGTTTTTATAAAATGGATGCTGGATAATTAGAGGAAGATTTCTTCCTCTAATTTATTATTCAAAATACGATACATTATCTAAACTTGAAGTATCGACGTAACTTTGTGGTACTTCTCCTATTATTATAGTTTCACATATAGGAACTTGAGCTTTTACTTCTTTAGGCTCTGTACTAAGAGGTATTACAACATTTACTTGCGCTTTTACTTCCAAATATATTCTATGTCTCGTTTGATTTATCCCCGCATCTTCAAATTTTGTACTAAAATTAACATTCACAGTGCCTATTGGTTCAATTGATACTTTAACTTGTGGTCCATATTTTGCAAGTATAGGACTTCCAAGTGCAGTACCTATTGGTATATAAGAAGTAGTTGTTTTTGCCTTTTTTAGTTCATTTTGAATTTGAATAGCTACATCAGATGCTATTTGATTCATAAGTATTGTATTTGACTGAACCATAGATATTTTGCCATTTGCATCGGATTTAGTTAAAACAAGGTCTGAATAATTTATCTTGTCTTTTATTATATCTCCAACTGCTTTGTTTATAGATCTACTTGCAATTTCTTCCGCTTTAGTTTCTGCAAGAACTTTAATTGTTGGAGTTAAACTTTTATCAACATACATAAAACCAACTGTAATCATTAAAAACAAGGATATTATAACAAACGTTAATATAACTCTTTTGAAATCGCTAGTTTTTGATTTTATAAGTCTCCTTTTCAAAAAAATCCTCCTACATAATACTGAGTATATAATTTAAAGTATTATATAAAATATATATGTAATATATGAGTTTATTTTTCTAAATTGTTTTTTATAACTTAGTGTGTACATTATGATAAAATAATATTAATTTTGTCATAATATAACTATTTTTTTATTTACTAACAAAATAAACTTATATATGATATAATGATATATTAGTAAGGAGGTTAGATAGTATGAACAATGATAATCAAAATAATAGAATAAGAAGGAAATCATCTAGTCAAACTAATAAAAGCGATCCTTCTTTGAGGCAAAGTGATAAATCTACTAGCCAAAATAAAACTAAAAAAAGTTCAAAAACTAAACCTAAAAATACATTTTCAATACTAAGAGGTATAGGAGTATTTTTTTTAATACTACTAGTTATGGGTTCAGCAGCATTTACTGCATTAGTATCTGTTGCTTTAAAAGATGTAGAGCCTGTTACTAAAGCATCTCTTGATAAAATAACTTATGCATCTGGTAAGATAAATTATTCAACTGGCGAATTGATGACTGATATACAATCTGTAAATAAAAAAATACCAATTCATATAGATGAAATGCCTACTGATATAATAAATGCAGTAGTAGCAATAGAAGACCAGCGTTTTTATGAGCATAATGGTGTTGAATTAAGAGGTCTTGTAAGAGCAGTTTTAATAAATATCTTTACTGATAGAAGTCCTGGTGGTAGTACAATACCTATGCAGGTTTCAAAAATGCTTATAACGAATGATACAAAGAGTATAATTCGTAAAATACAAGATATATACTATGCTTATGATATGAGTAAAACTATTTCAAAAAATGAAATACTTGAAATATATTTAAATAATTTCTTCGTTGGTAGAGGTCTTGTTGGTGTTCAAGCCGGTGCTAAAGGTTACTTTAGTAAAGATGCAAAAGATTTAACTTTAGCAGAATGTGCTCTGCTTGCAGGTTCTACTAAGTATCCTTCACAATATGCAGCATATTCTACAGCTAAATTAGATGGAACTGAAACTAAAGAAGACTTAGAAGATAAGTTACTTTTTTACATAAACGTTGATGACGATAATTTAGACGACCCTACTCAAGTTGAACTTGATATGATTGATAAATTAGAAGACTGGGGTCTTTTAAGTGAAGAAAATATGAGTCCAGATTTATATAAAAAATTAAAATCTGGTTCTATGGTAGTTAGAAAAGCAGTTCCAAATCCAAAAGCTATCGAAAGAAGAAACGTAGTTTTAGGAAAGATGCTAGAGCTTGGATATATAACTGAACAAGAATACCAAGAAGCAAAAGTCGAACCTATAAATATAAAATTACCAAAACCAGACGATGTTATAGAGTCTTCTGTTGAATCATATATAGAATCTGAAGTAATAGAAGCTTTGGTTGAACAAGGAAGTACTGAAGAAGAAGCTTTGAATATGTACTACAATGGTGGTATAACTATAAACTCTACAATAGACCCTAAAATCCAAGAGATTTTAGAAGATGAATATAAGGATAATAGCAATTTTCCAGGACATAAAGTTGGTCCTAATGGAATAAGTCAACCTCAATCATCAACAGTCATTATAGACTACAAAAACGGACATATAAAAGCACTAATCGGTGGTAGAAATATAACTGATAGAAAGACTTTAAATAGAGCAATAGAACCAAAACAACCAGGTTCTACTATAAAACCTCTTTCAGTTTATACACCTGCCATAGATACATTAAAAATAACTCAGTCTACTTCTGTAAGCGATAAAAGAGGTGGATATAAATTTAACTATAAAGGTTGGAATCCAAAAACTACAACTGCTGGTGAGGGAACTATGAGTTTACGTTTAGCCCTTGCAAAATCTTCAAATACAATAGCAGTAAAAACTGCAGAAATGCTTGGAGATACTCAGGAAGAAGTAGTTGATATTATGATAGATTATCTTAAAAACTTCGGTATAACATCTATACAAGCAGACTCTCACGATAGAGCAATAGCCGCACTTACATTAGGTGGTATGAGTAAAGGTATATCTCCACTTGAAATAGCTGCAGCTTATGGTACCTTAGCTAATGGCGGTGTTTACGTAGAACCTATTATATTTACAACTATAATGTCTTATGATAATCAATTAATTATTAATAATACTCCTGAAGAACATAAAGTTGTAGACCCTGAAGTTGCATATGTAATAACTGATATGTTGAAAGCAGTTGTAACTGAAGGTATTGGAACAAAGGCAAAAATATCTAATATGCCTGTTGCTGGTAAAACTGGAACTACTAATAATACACTAGACGTTTGGTTTGTAGGATTTACACCTTATTATGTTGCAGCAACTTATATAGGTGATGATGCTGGTGTTAAAGACCCAGATACAGGTAAAATAGTTGAAAGAAGAAGTGTTGAAGGAGGAAGTGGTTCTGCTGCTAAGTTATGGTCTTCTATAATGTCTAGAGTTCATAAAAATTTAACTAGAGTAGAATTTAAAGTTCCTGAAAACATATATTTTGCTAAAATAAATTTAAAAGACGGTGGAAGATCTTCTGGTGGTAGTAAAGCAGCATTTATAGAAGGTACTGGGCCAACTAAAACAAGTTCTTATCAGTATACTCCTAAAGAATCTGAAACTACTGAAGAAGTTAAACCTGAAAATGAGCAAAATACTACTAATGGTTCATCTAATACAAATCCTTCAGAAAATAGTGGATCTCAAAACAATAATCAAGGTAATGATTTACCTTTAGATGAAGGAACTACAAATCTTCCTCAAAACAATAATCAAGGTAACAATAGTACTAATTTACCTCAAGATAATAATCAAGCACAAGATAGTAACCAACAAAATAACAATCAAGGTAACAATAGTAGTAATTTACCTCAAGATAATCAAACTAACACACAACCTACTCCATAAAAAAATAAGATATGAGAAAAATCTCATATCTTATTTTTTGTTATTTTTATGGCTTAGCTTTCGGTGTAAAAACAACTGACATCATATAACCAAAAAATATTGCCGCTGCAATCCCTCCTGCAGTTGAAATAATTCCTCCCGTAAATATTCCTAAAAAACCGTCTTCTACTATGGCTTTTTTCACTCCATTAGCTAGGGTATATCCAAAACCTATTATAGGTACTGTTGCTCCAAATCCTCCAAAATCAACTATCTTTTCATATATTCCTAAAAATGTTAAAATTACTCCACTAGTAACATAGGTTACCATAATATAGGGCATTTGAACTTTAAAATAATCAAGCATTATCTGTGCTATAAGGCAAATAATTCCTCCTACTAAAAATACTTTTAAATATTCAATCATAATTATCACTCCTAATCATTTTCTATAACTACTGCATGTGCAACAGAAGGTATAGTTTGTTTTTGTAATGTACTAGTTGGAGAAAGTAGTGCACCAGTTGAAACTAACATAACTTTATTAAATTCTTTTTTGAGTAATTTTTTATATATATATCCAGAAAAAACACTCGCAGAACAACCACAACCACTACCACCACAGTGAACATCTTGTTCTTTTAAATAAAAAATTTCAAGCCCACAGTCAGTATAAACATTAGAAATATCTATACCTTTTTCTTTTAACATATCTTGTGCTATTTGTTTTCCTATAACTCCTAAATCTCCAGTAGCTATAATATCAAAGCTATTTGGATCATCTTTTGTATCTTCAAAATATGAATAAATAGTATCTACTGCAGCAGGAGCCATTGCTGCCCCCATATTATTACCATCTTTTATACCTTTATCTATAACTTTTCCTATTGTTACGTATTTAATTTTAGGGCCTATTTTATTAGGAGATATAAGTACTGCTCCAGAACCTGTTACAGTCCATTGAGCAGTCATAGGTTTTTGATTTCCAAACTCTAAAGGATATCTAAACTGTCTTTCTGCAGTACAATAATGGCTAGATGCACAAGATAATATATAATCTGCAAAACCACCATCAATAAGCATAGAACTTAAACACATACCTTCTGCCATAGTAGAACAAGCACCATATATACCTAAAAAAGGTATCTGAAGTTCTCTAGCTGCAAAAGAAGAAGGTACTAACTGGTTTATCAAATCTCCTCCTATCATATAATGTATATCTTGGTAAGTTTTACTAGCTTTTTTCATAGTTTCTTCTAAAACCGTTTGTATCATCTTACTTTCTGCTAATTCCCAAGATTTTTGCCCACACAAATCATCATCTAAAATTATATCAAAATAATCTTTGAGAGGACCTTTCCCCTCCTTTGGTCCTACTATAGATGTAGCCTCTATTATGGTAGGATTATTTTTTAATTTTACAGTTCTTTTTCCTACTCTTTTACTTTCCACAAAAAATCACCACCTTATAAAACTACTGTAAATACATAATATATAAATCCAAAAACTATAGATGAACCTATACCATAAACTAAAACAGGTCCAGCAATTTTAAATAAATTTGCTCCAACTCCAAGCACAAAACCTTCTCTTTTATACTCCATAGCAGGAGAGACAATAGAATTTGCAAAACCTGTTATAGGTATAGCAGAGCCTGCGCCTGCTCTTTTTCCTATTAAGTCATACTTTCCTATTCCAGTTAAAAAAGCACCTATAAAAATAAGAGTTATCAAAGTAGCAGTAGACGCATCTAATTTTTCTAGACTTAAAAATTTAAGATAAAACTCATTTATGGTATGCGCTATTATACATATAAGCCCACCTACCAAAAACGCTAATATATAATTTTTTAGATATGTAGGTTTTGGACTTACTTCCTCAACATATTTTTTATAATCTTTCATATTAACCTCCTATCATACTCCAAGTAATAAAAGAACCTATAACCTTTCCAAAAATAAGCGATATTATCAGATATTTTAAATAAGAATAACTTATATTAAGCCTTCTTGAAACTGTAGGTATATATTCTAAAACCTCAGTCAGACCAGAACTTAAAAATCCCACGAATACTCCATAACAAACACCTATAAAAATAACTCCTCCTAATCCTATTTTAAATGTGAAATTTTGAATAGAAATCAAAGAGCCTATTATAGATCCTATTATGAGAAGTCTTTCATAAAAAGATATATATTTTTTAGTGTTGCTTATTTGTGCCATTCTAGGTACAATACCAACTAAAATCAGTATTGATATAACCCCTGCACCTACCATTATTCCACAAGATATACCAATAAATATAAGGATAATTTCCATATCATTTTTTCTTTAATTGATTTTCTATATCTTTATTTAAAGAACTCATTCTCAAATCTAAAGGACTTGGTTCATATTTTGAATAAGTAGGTATAAACTTATTAAAAAATAAAGAAACACCTATACCTATCCCAATAGTATATGGTATTTGAAAAAATGGAAGATATTTTTTAGTATCTCTAGTAAGCGCATAAACTAAATTACTTTGAGAAGAAATCATATCAACATCTGCGTGAAAATTCATAATACCCATTATAGAACCTGTAAAAATCACTAAAGAAGTTATAAAAACCCTTAAATATTTAGTTCTATCTTTTTTTTCTGAATCAAAATAAACTACTATATCATCAGGCTTTAAAAAAGTTATATTAAACTCATCATCTTTTTCGTTTATTTTTTCTATAATTTCTCCAATATGTATAACATCGTATGCCTTCTTTTTATCAAAGTAGTTTCTTATTAAAATACCTTTTAACTCTTGCTTATATTTTTTAGGATAAATATCATAAATATCATCTAAATATAGTTCTTTTATCGATACTTGAAATATATTCTTATTTTTTTGCATCAAATAGATTTCTTTCATATTTATCCTCCTACTTTAGTATTTGTTTAAATATAAAAAATAAACATAAAATATATATTTTTACAAATAAAAAGTGTAGATTCTAAATCTACACTCCATAAATTACATAATATTTTTAACTGATGTATGACTTTAACTTTGATAAAACTTTCTTTTCTATACGAGATACTTGAACCTGAGATATATTTAAAAGTTCTCCGATTTCACTTTGAGTTCTATCTTCAAAATATCTAAGCATTATTATTTGTCTTTCTCTTTTTTCTAGTTTTGCTAAAACTTCTTTGAGTAAAATATTTTCTACAACTTTTTCTTCTTCATTTTCTCCCTTTTGACTAATCTTATCAATTAAACATATCGGAGAACCTTCTTCTTCGTGTATTACCCCATGTAAATATTCAACTGAAAAATTAGATTCCATAGCCATAACCAAATCTTCTTTTTCTACATTAATTTCAACTGCGATTTCCTCAATGCTAGGTTCTCTACCTAACTTTTTACTTAAAAGCTCACTAGTAGTTTTTGCCTTTATTGCGATTTGCTTCAAACTTCTTGAGACTTTAACCATTCCGTCATCTCTTAAATATCTTTTTATCTCCCCCAAAATCATAGGTACTGCATAAGTTGAAAATTTGACATTAAATTTTGGGTCAAATTTATATATAGCCTTTATAAGACCTATTGAACCAAGTTGAAATAAATCATCTCTATCATATCCAATATTCAAGAATTTAGAAACGACACTCCTTACTAACCCCAAATTACTTGATATTAAAACTTCTTTTGCTTGTTCATTCCCCTGTTGAGATTTTTCTATAAGTTCTAATGTTTCTTCGTGGCTAAGAAGTGTATTTTTTTCTTGTTTTTTAGTAATCGTTATCCCCATAAATAAAACCCCTTTGTTTATTCAGGTAAACTTATCTTTTTAGTCATAACAATTTTAGTTCCTTCACCTTTTATAGAGCTTACTGCAACATAATCCATAAAACTCTCCATTACAGTAAATCCCATTCCAGACCTTTCAAGTTCTGGTTTTGATGTATAAAGAGGTTGCATAGCCTGTTTAACATCTTCTATACCATTTCCTCTATCTTCAACAACAACCTTTATAGTGTTATCTTTAATTTCGCATCTCATATAAACAAATTTAGTATCATCTTCATCATAACCATGAATTATAGCATTAGTTACAGCCTCTGAAACAGCAGTTTTTATATCTGCAAGTTCGTCTAAAGTAGGGTCTAATTTTGCAGCAAAAGATGCTGCTATTACCCTTGCTAAACTCTCATTTTGAGATTTTGCTAAAAATTTTACTTCCATAACATTATTCATAGTATATTCCTCCCTTACAAAGAACTTATAGCATGTTCATAATTATCACAAATGTTTACTATCTTATTCATACCCGATAAAGTAAAAATCTTTTTTACTCTCTCATTAACATTAACTATAAAAACTTTTCCACCGTCTTTGCATATTTTCTTATATCTTCCTATTATAACACCTATTCCAGATGAATCCATAAATCTAATATTCCTAAAATCAAATATTATATTTTTTATTTGTTTTGAGCTTAAAACAAAATCTATCTCGTCTCTTACTTCGTTAGTAATATGATGGTCAAGCTCCGACGTTATAAACTCTATAAATAAATTTTTCTCTTGTAAAGAATAATTTACCATACCTTCTCCTCCTCATAAATATAAAAAATTATGCTATTAATTTCTAGTATTATCTTTTTTTATCCTTTAAAGAAAATTCACTATTTTTGTTTTATTTTGTACTTTCTATATTCACTAGGTGACATATTATAAATTTTTTTAAAAGTTCTAATAAAAGTAGGAGTCGACGTATATCCTACTGCATTTCCTATACTCTCCATAGATAAATTAGTAGAAATTATAAGTTCAGTAGCTTTTCTCATTTTTATATCTTGAACTATGCTAATAAAATTTCTTCCTGTATAAGACTTTATAACTTTACTTATATAAAATTTATCAAATTTAAACTCTCTAGATAAATCATCTAATGTTACTGTTGCAAAATTTTTGTAAATATACTCTAAAATATCATCAAACTTTTCAAATTTATCATTAAAATCTCTAGATATTTCAATATTATCCTCATAATTTCTCATCAAATATCCAAAAAATATCATCAAAATTCCATTTAATATAGTACTTTCATATTTTAATTTTTTCTCAGTTTCTTCAAACATATTAACAATTAGTTTTTTTATATTTTCATCTTCCCCAGTATGAAATATCAAATGTGTAGAGTGTGAATTAGAATAAATTACCTTACCAAAAAAATCAGACAAAATACTATTAAACGTTAATAATTCAAAAAATGATTTGTCAAATGTAGAAGACCTTATCAAAATTTTAATAAGTATATCTTCTTCTCTAGCACAAAAAGTAGCATGTTTTACAAATGGTGGTATAAAAATAATATCTCCTCCACATAAAATTATTTCTTTACCATCTATATAACACCTACATTCTCCACTATAAACGTATATTATTTCAAAAAAATCGTGTTTATGTAAAAATGCAGGTACATACCTGAAAAACTTCAAAATACTAATATCATTATAATCTTTTATAACTTTTTCTTCGTTTATAGATTCAATTTCACAACAATTATCGTTTATTTTTTTATAGTGTTTTGGAAATTTATTTACCAACTTTTTAAATTCTGCTACATCTATCCAATCAATATCTTTATAATTTTCCTTAAAATAAACTTCAACAGCATCTAGTTCTTTTAATTTATCAATCATATTAAGTCTCCTAAATAATAATTATTATCCTTTTTTATTATATCACGTTAAAAATTGCGCATTTTTAATAAGAAATATACCAAAAAAAGAATAGTTATAAAACCAATAATTAAAATTGTTAATAAAAATATAAAAATGTATTATATAAATCGAATTAATTTAATTTAAGGAGGAAATCATGGATAATAGCGTATTATTAACAGAAAAAATTCCAAAACTATTCATAAAATTTTCAATTCCTTCGATTATAGCTATGAGTATTACCGGAACACAAGCATTAGTAGACGGTATGTTCTTAGGTAAATTCGTTGGTACTAATGCTCTTGCAAGTGTAAATATAGCACAACCATTTATGTCTTTAATAATCGGTATAAGCCTTATAATTGCAATAGGTTCTGTTAGTTTAATAGGTAGAAGTCTTGGAGAAAATAATATAGAAAAAGCACAAGATACTTGTAAAAGTGCTTTTTTAGTAGCTTTATGCAGTTCTATTTTTATAATGTTTTTAGGTATATTTTTTAATAGGCAAATAGCTTCATTTTTGGGAGCTAACGAGGTTTTAATAGATGACACAGCTCTTTATATAAGAAACTTATCTTATTGTTCTGTATTTATGTGTTTTTCTTTAATACTAGGTGTTTTTACAAGAGTTATCGGAAGACCTGATATATCAATGAAAGCAAATGTACTTAGCCTTTTAATTAATATTTTGCTAAATACTATATTGATTAAATATATGAATTTAGGTATATTTGGAGCTTCTTTAGCAACAGGGATAGCTTTTTCTTCTGGTTTTATAATTTCAATAGTACCATTTTTGAAAAAAGAAACGGTTATAAATATATATACGGGTAAATTTAATATGGACTATACTTTAAATTTATTATCTAATGGTTCTTCGGAAGGTGTTAGTTCTTTTGCAACTGCTATAACTTCATTTGTATTTAATTTAGCATTTATGAACATAGCAGGTGAAAAAGGTGTTTCTGCATTTACTGCGATATCATATATCTCAATATTTGCAAATCTAATAACTGCAGGTATTGCAGCAGGTATAGGACCTATAATTTCTTATAATTACGGTGCTAAAGAAAATTCTAGAATTAACGAAATACTTAGACTTTCTTCTATAATATCTATATCTCTAGGTTTTTTTATATTTATAATAGTAATGGTATTTAAAGAAAATTTAATAGGTATATTTATAAATAATGACCCTGAAGTATTTAACTTAGCAGTTCATGGAGCAAAAATATATTCATTAGCATTTTTAATAAGTGGTCTAAACGTTATTTTTTCAGGATATTTTACATCAATTGGTAAAGCTTTAGCTTCCATAATAGTTGCAGGGTCTAGAGGTATAGTATTTATAATTATGGGTATAATTATACTTCCTAAATTTTTTGGTATAGACGGTGTATGGGCAACAGTGCCATTTTCTGAAATACTTACTTTAATAATCGTTGTATTACTATATAAATCCATAAACAAAAAAGATATTGACTAATTCTAGCCAATATCTTTTTTAATTATTTTCTTTTATTTTTTCTATTTAAAATTAATCCTCCAATAGCTGCTCCTGAAGCTCCAAGCAATCCTATAATACCCATATCTCCTGTTTTAGGGTTATTTGGTCTTTGTACAACTTCAATTACTCTTTTTAATGTTACTTCATTCGAATTACTATCTTTTACAGTATAAACTATAGTATATTTACCAACTTTAGATGTATCAACATTTCCTGAAACAATAATATCTTTAGTTATATCGCCGTCTTCTATATCAGTAGCTTTTACTCCATATAAAGGATTAAAACTATCTCCAACATATATTTTATCTGTATTGCTTGTTATAGTTATAACTGGTTTATTATTAGTTTCTTGTGAAGTAGTTGGTAGTTTTACTGTACTATCTACATTTGGTGTACTTGGTGGTTTTATTGTGCTATCTGTTGTATTTGGTGTTGTATCTGGTGAAGTAGTTTTTTCTACAACTTTTATGATAACTTTTATGCTTGTCTTAGCACCTGCTGAATCAGTTACCTCATAAGTTAATTCATATTCTCCAGGCACAGATGTATTAACATCTCCTATAACGTTTATATTAGTTATATCACCATCTTCAAAGTCTGTTGCACTTACACCTTCTAATTTATTAAATGTATCTCCTACTGTTATAGTAGTTTTTAATCCAGCTATTGATATTTCTGGTTTTTGATTAGATACATTTTTTAACATATTATTTATTTCTTTTGCATTTTCTAAGTTATCATCTACTTTTAATGTAATATAGACATCATTAGAACGATTAAACCCAAGTACTTTTTGTTTTTGAGAAAGTTTTAACTTATATACTGTGAAGTTTCCTTCATTGTATGTCGATTCAACAAGCGCATCTAATTCTTTTAATTTATCTACAAATGAACTAAATTCATCAGTTTTTACAGGCTTAACTTCAAACTCAATATTGTTTTCTCCATTACCAGCACTAGATACAGGTAATAAAATATTAGTATCTACAATATCTTTTACAATCGATGTTATAGTTTTATCTTCTTCGAAATTAATAACCTTTATAGTTATCGAATCAGATTTTTCACTTCCATCTGTTGCTTTTGCTATTATAGTAACTTCTCCTGGTTTTTTAGCCGTTATTTTTATATTATTTCCAACCATCTCCATTGATGCTACATTTTCATCACTTACAGACCACTCTATATCTTTTATACTAGCATTTTCACTTACAGATGCACTTATCACTTTATTTGAATCAACATATAATTTATCAATTTTATTATTTATTGTTACATTATCTGCTAATATAATATTTCTCTCTACTGTTACATTTACTGTCTTAGTTGCTGTTGCTCCGTCGTTATCTGTTACACTATATTTTACTTTATATGTTCCTTCTTGTTCTGTGTTTACAGTATTTTCTATAACTTTTATTTTACTTGTTATATCTTTATCTTCTTCATCATATGCTGTTACACCTTTTAATGCATCTTCATTCGTAAATGTGTCTCCAACATTTATAAATTTATCTGTTGCATTTATTATAGGTACATTATTCATTACCGGTACTTCTAAAACTTCAACTACTCTTTTTAAAGTTACTTCCTGTAAGTTTTTATCTCTTACAGTGTAAACTATAGTATATTTACCTGCTTTAGTTGTATCTACTTCACCTGAAACAGTAATATTTTTAGTTATATCGCCATCTTCTTTATCAGTAGCTTCAACTCCATCTAAAACATCAAATTTACTTCCAACGTATATTTTATCTACTTTACTTGTTATAGATATAACTGGTTTTTTATTAGCTATATTATCTAATACATTATTTATTTCTTTTGCATTTTCCAAATCATTACTTACTTTTAATGTAATATAAACATCATTAGAACGACTGAATATAAATAATCTTTGTTTTTGTGTAAGTTTTAATTTATAAACCGTGCTATTTCCTTCATTATGTTTTGATTCAACAACTGTATCTAATTCTTTTAAATTATCTGCAAACAAGCTAAATTCATCAGTTTTTACAGGCTTAACTTCAAACTCAACAGGATTTTCTATATCTCCTTGACCAGTTATCGGTAATAAAATATTAGTATCTATAACATCTTTTATAACATCTGGGATAGTATTATCTTGTTGGAACTCAGCAATTTTTATAGTCATAGAATCAGATTTTTCACTTCCATCTGTTGCTTTTGCTGTTATAGTAACTTCTCCTGGTTTTTTAGCTATTATTTTTGCATCATTTCCAATCATCTCTATTGATGCTACATTTTCATCACTAACTGACCACTCTATATCTTTTATACTAGCATTTTCACTTACAGATGCACTTATTACCTTATTTGAATTAACGTATAACTTATCAATTTTATTATTTATTGTTACACTTTCTGTTAATATAATATTTCTTTCTACTGTTACATTTATTGTTTTTGTAACTGTTGCTCCGTCATTATCAGTTACACTATATTTTACTATATATGTTCCTTCTTCATTAGCTTTTACATTATTTTCTATAACTTCTATTTTACTTGTTATATCTTTGTCTTCGTGATCATATGCAAATATACCTTTTAATGCATCTTCTTTCGTAAATTCTTCTCCAACTTTTATAGTCTTGTCTGTTGCATTTATTACTGGTAATGCATTTACTCTTACAGTTATTTCTTTCGTTACTTTTGCTCCATCATTATCTACTACACTATATACTACAGGATATTTTCCTGCTTCTTTCGTATTTACACCATTTTTCTCAATAGTTACTTTTGTTGTTATGTCTTTATCTTCTTGGTCATATGCATTTATAAGTAATTTCATTGCATCTTCATCTGTAAATTCATCTCCTACGTTTATCGTCTTAGGAGTTGCATTTATCACTGGTAATGCATTTACTCTTACTTTTATTTCTTTTGTTACTTTTGCTCCATCACTATCTACTACGCTGTATACTACTGCATACTCTCCTGCAACTTCCGGATTTACTTCATTTCTCTCAATAGTTGCTTTTGTAGTTATATCTTTATCTTCATGGTCAACTACACTTATAAGTTTAAGTGCATCTTCATTCGTAAACTTATCTCCAACATTTATTGTCTTAGAAGTTGCATTTATTACTGGTAATCCATTTACTCTTACTTTTATTTCTTTTGTTACTTTTGCTCCATCACTATCTGCTACACTATATACTACTGCATATTCTCCTGCAACTTCTGGATTTACTTCATTTTTCTCAATAGTTGCTTTCGTTGTTATATCTTTATCTTCGTGGTCAACTACACTTATAAGTTTAAGTGCATCTTCATTCGTAAACTTATCCCCAACATTTATTGTCTTAGGAGTTGCATTTATTACTGGTAATCCATTTACTCTTACTTTTATTTCTTTTGTAGCTTTTGCTCCATATTTATCTACTACACTATATACTACTTTGTATTCTCCCGGCTCTTTTGTGTTTACCTCATTTTCCTCAACCGTTACTTTTGTTGTTATGTCACCATCTTCGTTATCAAGTACACTTATAAGTTTTAATGCATCTTTATCTGTAAATGTATCTCCAACATTTATTGTCTTAGTCGTTGTAGTTATTACTGGTAATCCATTTACTCTTATACTTATTTCTTTTGTTGTAGTTGCTTTGTTGCTATCTTCTACACTATATACTACTTTGTATTCTCCTGGTGTATTTATATCTACGTTATTTTCTACAACTGTTGCTTTTGTTGTTATATTACCATCTTCGTGGTCAACTACGTTTATAAGTTTAAGTGCATCTTCATCTGTAAACTTATCTCCAACATTTATTGTCTTAGATGTTGCATTTATCACAGGTAATCCATTTACAGTTACAACTATATCTTTAGTTACAGTCGTTCCTTTGCTATCAGCTACACTATATGTTACTGTATATTTTCCTGGTGTATCTGTTTTTACATTGCTTATTTGAACACTCGTTCCAGTAGTTATATAACCATCTTCTTGGTCAAATACACTTACACCTTGTAATGCTTCTTTTTCTGTAAATGTATCACCAACATTTATTGTTCTATCTAATGCTGTTATAACTGGTTTTCCGTTTATTATTACTGTACTTTGAGCTCTAGTAGTCTTACCTTTACTATCAGTTGCAGTGTATATAACTTTATAAGTTCCTGGAATATTTACATTTACATTACTTTGAACATTTAATTCAATATTATTATCTTCATCATTTACACTAACCCCTGCTTCTGGATCAAATGCTTCTCCTACTTCTAAATGATGATCTTTTACACCATTTATAACTGGAGATTGATTAGCAAGTACAGTTAATTTAACAGTTTCTTCTGCTTTATTTCCATATATATCAGTTGCAGTATAAGTTAAGTTGTATTCTGTATCAGTTTCTGGATCTAGTTCTAACTCTTTATCTACCAATACATCAACATTTAAAACTCTTCCTTTAGCATCAACTGCTTTTACATTTTCTAAAGGTTTAAATACATCTCCACCACTTATAGTCATATCAGCTATAGGTTGTCCATCTTTTGTTATTGTTGGCTTTGTAGTAACATTGTCTAAACCTACGTTTACTTGTAAAGTTATAGCTTCAGATCTTTCGTTGTATCTATCTATTGCTACACACTCTAATTCATATATACCTGGAGTATCTTTTCTAAACTCTGTTATAACTTTATTATTGTCACTCTTGTCTTTAACTTCTAATCTTAATTTATCTTTATCTTCTTCATCTTCGTCTTTTATAGTTAATCCTAGATTTTCTGGAGTTAACTTAAGAGTTTGACCGTCAACAACTTCAACGAATGATTTAGTCGTCTCTATTGTTGGAACACTATTCATAGATATTACTTTATCTTCTGATTCAACACCTAAATCATTATACTCTTTATTAAGATTACTTACATACTTATACTCCTCTGGATTATTTGGAAGAACTTTATAAGTTAATGCCGATTCACTTCTTGTTAAAGTATCTTTAGGTTTTATATCAAGTGTAAATACATCTATTTTATTACCTATCTTAGGTAATTCATTATTAGATGTTATCATTACATCTATCGTATTTTCTTCTTCATTGTAAGTATAGTCTGTAAATATATCACTATTTACTTGAGATGGTGTAGTAGCTTCTTCAGTTTTTATATTTTTTACTAAATCATGAATACTGTTTTGACCGTCCTTTAAGCTAATATTACCATCTAATCTTATACTAAACTGTAATGCTTTAGGTATATCTTGAATATTATCTATCGCTACTTTAACAGTATCACTATCTATTTTCTCAACGTCTAATTTTAACTTTGTTTCACTTTCAACATCCGTACTTTTTTTATCTAACATGCTATCAACTGCATATACACCAACCGCTGTTGATGTAATTACAAGGGTTGATGCTATTGCAGTTTTAACTGATGGTTTTAATTTTCTCATATATTCTCTCCTTTCTCAGTTTTTTATCTATTTTCAAATGTACTCTTTATAGTTTCATTATCTATTTCTATAACTTTATCGTAATTTAAAGTTCTTCTTGCTTTACTAGAATTTAAATCTATAACAGGTAAATCATCTAGATTACTAGGTAAGTCTACTAAGAAAGTATCACTTACTAATCTTTGTCCTACCGGTCTACCATCTACTAATTTGTTATATCTATATAATTCAGCTTTTATAGCTTTACCTTTTATATTAGCTTCTCCATTTATCATACCTTGTTGTTCAGGAGTTATCCAATATATGAAGTTACCTTCTGCAACTTCTCCTAATTGACTACCTTCTGGTAAATTAGCTAATAATATAGTTTGTGCTTGTAATGCGAAGTTTTCTCCTTCTTCATTTAATATAAGTGGAACGTTAAATGCTGGGTCTCCTGTATATTCTCCAGTTATTATTATAGAATCTTTAGGTATTACCTTATTTTCAGCATATTCATAATCTTCACTTAATCTTCCTACACCATTTTTGTAAACTTCATCGTTATTGTCTACACCTATTTCTATATTATCACCTGGAGGTCCTAATATATCAAGTTCTGCCACTGATATAGTTTCACTACCTTTTGCAATTAACTTAACGTATTTTGCATTATATGTCCATAATTGACTATTATCATTGCTTCCTGCTTCATTAAAGTAAATTACATTTTCTTTAGTAGGGTCAAACTTTCCAGAATGTGCTTTACTCCAATTCTTACCGTCTTCACTTACTAAAACTTCATAATCAGTTATAGGAGAATACGTTACTTCTTTATTCTTTTTGAATAGATTTTTTAAGCTGAACTTCTTAGTTTCAGTATTTCCTGGAGTATATTTAAGACCAACTACTGGCTTTTTAGTTCCCATATCTACTGTTATATATGGATCTCCACCAATTACATTTCCATTGTTGTCTGTAGCTTTTGATGCATTATAAACAGTATTTTTATCATTATCTTTTATGAAGTTTATACTTCCATCTTCAACATGTCCATGTCCTGAATCTTCACAAGGTACATCATTAACACCTCTTGTATTAGTGTCGAATGTAAAGTTATTTTTAGCTATACTTCCGTCATGCTTAACTTTTACACTTCCTATATCAAATGTTTCAGTTACATTTAAGTTATAATCATAAGCTCTAACTTTATATTCAAAAGTTCTATTATTTACTGCATCTATAACATCAGTATAAGTAGTAACATCACTTTCTGTATTTCTTGCAACAAATCCTACTGGAGTTTCTTTAGTTCCTGTTGAAGTAGACTCTTTTCTTATTATTTCGTATCCTAATATTTTGTCATTGTCTTTGTTTACTCTAAATTCTAAAGGAACACTATTATTTCTTATATAAGATTTATCAGTTACTCCATTTGCAAATGTACCTTCAACTTTAGTATCTTGTGCCATTTCTAAAGAATATAAATTATTACTATTTATAGCTTCTAATCTCTTTCTTCTTGCTTCATCATTTAGATAGAATATAGCTTTGTCTTCTTTTGGATAACCCATCTCATTTAAATATGCATTAGTTTTTGGACTAGCTACAACTCCCCATCTAGCAAAGAACTCTCTTAAGTCTTTTTTAACTGCATCACTACATCTCATTATGAATGTTTGTGCCGTTTGATCATATCCTGCTTCACTACTTGCTATACCTTTTTCTCTAGTAACTCTATATAACTTTGCAAAGAATGTATCGTTAGTTATATCTTTATCTGTATTATCTTTTACCATTTCATAAGTATTGTTGTTATCATATGCAAGATGTAGTTGCCAGTACATAGCAAGTCCTACAGTTCCTTTAGGAACTCCTTCACTTTGTGAAGTAACTCTATCATATACAGCTTCCATTTGACCTTCAACTCTTGAAGAATCTATATCATTAAATGTTTGAGTTATAAGAGCTAATATATTGTTAGTAGTTTCTGCATACGTTAGACCTGGTCTATCGTGAACGTGACCTACTTCGTGTCCAATTCCCCATCCAAATAGATTACCATTTGTGTTTATTAAATTTCCATTCTCATCGAATCTAAATGGTACTCCTTGCATCATCTCTGGTATAGACCCATATCCAATTCCTACGTGGTGGCTTGAAGCATACATAAATGCACCAGTAAACATTCTTTGATATTTTATATTTATACGATTTCTAGGTGCTCTATTTTCATCAAAGAATTGATTTTCACTTTTTCCATTTAATTGAGGTAGTGCTGTATTATCTATTTGACCATTTCCATTAAAGTCTATAGGTTCTTCAAGTAATCCTTGTTGTGCATACGATACTTGCATTAATTGTTCCCAAGCGCATAATGTATCATATAGTCTGTTTACTTGTTGTTCTTCTGTAGATAATCCACTTTCTATTCCTTTTAATACTTGATCTGCAGTAAATGATAAAGTAAATCTATCACCTTCTATATCAGTAGTATTTAATATTGAAGTTTCTGGATCATATTCATATATATTATTAGTTTTATCTGCTTCTTCAGTATATCTATCTGGTAATGTAGCTACATAAGATTTAAGTGTTCTTATATAAGTTCTTATTTTTTCTTTAGCTTCTAACTCTTTTGAAGGGTCTGCTATTATATTGTTTAAATCTAAGTGTGGTATCTTCGTTCCTCCACTTACACGAACTTTTACATTTTGACCTTCGTGATAGTTTTTAGCAAAACTTAAGTATAAGTTTCCACCTTTTTCACAATCCATATTAAATGCAGATTCTGGAATTGTTATTTCATTTTTACCTACTCTAAGTTTTTGAGGATATACTTTATATGCTGTACCACTTTCTCCATTGTGTTGAGTTATAACTAAGTCAAATTCAGTATTTTCTCTATCAGAACCTATATAAATATTAACCTTATCTCCTGGTTTTACAGCAACACCTAATGCTTGATAATTATTGCTTTGTCCAATATTATTTCTAGATGAATTGTTTATAGATGCATCTAATACCTTTATATCATCATTTAAATCTACATCATTCATTATATCTTGTGCTCTTTGTAAGTCAGCTAATATATCTTTTTGATCTGGATGATATTCTAAAGAAACTGGGTCTATTGTTTTTGCAAGTCTTACAAGTTCATCTATTCTTTCTTGAGTAACATCTTCTCTAAGACTTATCATTAAATCATCTTCAAATAAGTTTTTAACATCATTTTTCAAAGTACCATAATTATAAAACTTAAGTTCTGAGATACTTACATTGTTACCTGAGTAAACAGATAGATTAAGCTCTACTTTTTTAGCAGTTATCGGTTCTTTTAATTGTAATACTGCATAACGTCCACCTTTTCCATCATTCATATGTTTAACAGCTATATCTTGACGTTCAATTGTCTTTATAACTCTTCCATTTTCATCATAAACCCTAAGCTTAGCATCATTTGGCAGAGGATGTCTTTCACTTTCTTCTGGTCTAGTAGTAACTACCATAGTATCAAATGTTTGTTCACTATCAAAAGTTACTATCGGCATTCTATTCCAATAATGAACTCCTCCATCCCAGTCTTTAATTCTCCAAGATGTTCCAAAATCTCCATCAACTATACTCTTAGGATCCCCCTCATACCTAGGATTAGTATCACTAAACTCAACTTTTTCTATATGACTTGTAAGATCATTCTCTGAATCAGTATTTATTAATTTATACTTAGGTAATTTTGGTATTATAAGTTCTTTAGTTTTTCCTAAATAAGTTTTTGATAGATCACCTGTTCCGTGATGATTAGTAGCAGTCATTTTTATTTCATAAGTTGCACCGTCTTCTAAACCATTTACAATATAGCTTGTTCCTCTTATTAATTCTCCTTTATCAGTCTTTTTATCTGGAGATAAATTCGCTACATTATCTGGTATATCATTTGTAGTTACACTATCTACATACTTTGTATCATCTGTATCATTTGCTTTTGTCCAAGCACCTTCTCCTACTTTTCTATAATATAAATCATAATCTTTTGCTTTTTTATGGCTCTTCCAACTAATATTTAAACCTTTATACTTACCATTAACCATTATTCCTTCTGGACCTTCTGGCACTGTTTCTGGTATTACTTGAAGTTCAACTATTGAATCTGACCCATAGTTATTAGCACCTTTTAAACTCTCCGTATATGCATCTTCTACTGTATTTGATGCACTTTCTGATAAGACTCCAGTTTTAGAATCCCAAGCTTGAGTCATATAATTTTTATCAGCATTGTCTGGTTTACCGTCTTTATCATTAACGTTGTTTGCTAAGTTAGTAGGACCTGTAGTAGTTTTTTTGTAATCCTCTTGTTCGTCTTTGTATCCACTCTTCCATTCTATTCCGTTTAAAGACTGTATACTTACACGATAAGTACTATATCCATTTACCTTATCTATTCTTAAAGAGTTTTTGTTTGTTTTATAAGTGCTAGTATTTTTTACAGTACCATTTTCATTTAACTCTTCAACCTTTAGTTCATATCCAGTAACGTTTGGTTGATGATCCCAACCTAATATCATATGTTCTTGACCTACTGCAGTTGCACTTTCAAATTTATTTATTACCGGTATATTCATTTTTGGTTTTGGTATTTCTTTGTAAACATTATTTAAAAACTCAACTTGTGATATTTCAGTTAAATTCTTGTTACTTCTACTACCAGTTACATTTATAGTTATTTGACTTACAGCTACTTGTTTACCTAAATCTATAACTATTTCATCTTCACCGGCTCTAGTTCTCTTTATATTTTCATCACCAAAATCTACAACTAAATTACCTCCGTTTTCCCCTGCACCTGGAATAACTATATTTCCTAAGCTAGGTGCACTTTCACTTGGTGCTTTTATAACAACTTGTTCTACTTTGTTTGTATTTCTAGTTTTATTTAAAACTATCGGTACTTGTATTGGATTTTCCTTAGATATAGGTGCTTGAACGTCACTACCTGAAGTATTTTTTGGTTTAAAAGTTACAGAATATTCATTCTTGCTAAATAAATCCTTTATATTACCTTCTACCTGTACACTTTCAGGAACAGTAACATCAACATTATCAGGATTTACTATTATGTCAGAATCCTCTATAAGCGCTTCTCCAACTTGTTTATCTATATTTGTGTGAATATACGTTAAATCAGTTATATCAATTTTTCCGTCTCTATTTAAATCATAATTAATATTTGATTTTGTTTTATTAGATTTTATTAAACTTTTAACTGCTTCATAGTCAGATTGAGTTACAAGATCATTAGCATCTACATCTCCTGCTAAGAAAACCCCTTCATAACTTCTTGTAGTATCATCAGTAGTATCTGTAGTACCTTTATCATCTAAAACTACAACATTATCACTAGTTCCGATAGAAACTATTTTAGATGTATCAGATATTTCTATATCATCTATTACTGCAGTTTTATATCCTTCTCCACTTACTTCTAAAGAGTAAGTCCCAAGTTCTAAATTCTCAAAACTTACATGATAAAAAGATACATCTGTCTCATTTTCTGTAAGTGTTTCTTTTTTACTATTTAAAGCTTCTATATAGTAATTAACTCCACCATTGATTATATTATCTTCTTCATTGCCGTCTTTGCCTAAATCAATGCTTTTAACTACATCTCCTTTGCTATCCTTTAAAACAACGTTTATATTAGTAGTTCCTTTAGTTGTATATTTTATAGGCATAGCAAAATTAATATCTAATTCCAACTTTCCTGTAACTTTTACAGTAGTTGTACTTGTAGTTTCTTCTGTTGTACTTTCAACAGTATCCTTTGTTGTAGTAGTTACAGGTGTTGTAGTGTCTATATTATCTCCTGTTGTAGTTACAGGTGTTGTATTAGTATTTTCTGTTGTTTCTTTTGTTGTTTCTTGTATATTATCAATAGAATTTTCTAATATTTTTTTATTAGTTATCGGTTCTTGTGCAATAGCTATCCCTTGCATTTGACTTGTAATAAGTGTTACAGCCAATGTAGTAGATATCTTTCGCTTCATAAACATTCCTCCTTCTCAAAATTAATATCATTTAATTATA